>NZ_JBDSWZ010000182.1:0-25407 GCF_039926425.1 Dokdonella sp. | reverse complement strand
GCGATCGGCCGCGATTCACCGACAAGCTTCCGGACAACTGGACACGGATCGACGCGATTCGGCGGATGCTGCCTGGAGCCGCAGTGATCGATTGCCGACGCGATCCGCTTGAAACGTGCTGGTCCTGCTACAAGCAGCTTTTCGCACCCGGGCGTGCCGACTACACCTACGACTTCGCAGAACTTGCCACTTACTTCAACGACTATGTCCGCTTCACTGACCATTCCGCAAAAAGGTATCCCGAGCATGTCAGGACGCAGCAGTACGAACTGCTGGTCGCCGACGCACGGACGCAGATCACGGCGCTGCTCGCGTTCTGCGGGTTGCCATTCGATGCGGCGTGCATCGATTTTCACCGGGCAGGGCGAGCAATCCGAACGCCAAGCGCCGCGCAGGTTCGCCGTCCGTTATCAGCGGCAACCGCGCGCAGCACCCAGTACGGCGAACTTCTCGATGAATTGAGAGCCTTTCTTTCGTAGGACGCGCCCCGCTTTCAGGCCTTGGCGCGTCGGCGTGCAGGTGCCCGTGCTGGAGCTTCCTGCGCGGCAGTTTCGCGGGAGCGGCGCCACAACCAACCGACGGCAATCGCGGCAACCCCGATGATCACAACCGATTCGATCGGTCGTTCGGAAATCAACGTGCGCGTGGAGCGACCGAACCGATAGGTGCTGCTGGTCATGTCGCTGCCGACCTGCTTCGCGTAATCCAGACTTGAATTGCCTGTACGGGCAATCGCATTTCTGGTCGTCTGGAGATGATTGACGAGCGCATCAGACGCAGCTGCGAAACGCGCGTGCGCGGCTTCCGTCGTGGGCACCACAGTGTCTTCCAACCATTTCCTCGCAAGCATCGTCATTCCTTAAAACAGGTGAGTGAAAACATAGATCAGAACGAGCAGGCCTGCAGGGACGCCGAGCAGCCAGCCGATGAAATACTTGCCCATGGATGTTCCTCCTGTAAAGCGGGGGAACGGCACTACGCCGCTCCCCGCACGGTTCAACTCGGAATACGCAGTTACAGCGTCTTGTCGAATTCCTGGATCTGACGCTTCGCTTCATCCTGCGCCACGCCGTAGCGTTCCTGGATCTTGCCGGTCAGATACTCGCTGTTGCCCTCTGCGACCTTCAGATCGTCATCGGTCAGCTTGCCCCACTTTTCCTTGAGCTTGCCGGCCAACTGTTTCCACTGTCCCTTGATTCGATCTTCGTTCATGCGGATTCTCCAGATGCGATGTTGATCAATTCAGTTGAGCATTCGACCGCGAATCAGGCCTTCGACTTCAAGCCGGTCGAGTCGACGTGCTTGACGCCCTTGACACTTTTCGCCGCTGCAACGGCCTTGTCGACCGCAATGTCGGTGGCGAGAACGCCCGTCAATGTGACCGTGCCGTCGATGGTCGTGACGCTCACTTCGGTGCTCTTGACGCCGTCGGTGGTGGCGAGCTCGGTCTTCACCTTGGTGGTGATCCAGGTGTCGGTGACCGGCTGATCGGACTCCATCTTCGTCTCGCCGTTCGGCGTCATGGTCGTTTGCGCGAATGCAACGGAAGCCGAACCCAGCGACAGAAGGGAAGCGATGGCAATGATGTGAATGGAAGTCTTCATGGAGTGTTCTCCTTGTCAGAGGGAATGGCCGGCGTAGCCGGCGAGCAGCACCTTGGCCGCCTGTCGAGCACATTAGGGAGCCACCGCAAACCGTCGGATGAACAACGAAAAATTTATGCGTGGCGCGATTCAGGTAAATTTACGCGCGTTCACGATTGACGATTCCCTTCGCCGCGATTGCGTTGGCAACAGTGCGTTGTGCTGCATCGCATTCGAATTTTTCATTCCAGCAGGAGGAAACAACGATGATCCGAATTCTCGGCATCTCCGGCAGTCTGCGCGCGCAGTCGTTCAACACGATGCTGCTACATGCCGCCCAGCAGATCGTGGACGACACCGGCATTGCTCTCGAGGCGGCGACACTCCACGGCATTCCGCTGTACGACGGTGATGTCGAGGAGCGTGACGGCGTTCCGGAAGCAGTGGGTGCACTCAAGGCGAGGATCGTCGCGAGTGACGGAGTGCTGCTGGTGACGCCGGAATACAACCACGGCATTCCCGGCGTTTTCAAGAACGCGATCGACTGGCTTTCGCGCCCCTCGAGCGATGCGCCGCGCGTATTCGGCAATCGCGCATTCGCGGTGATCGGCGCGTCGCCGGGCGGATTCGGCACCACCCTTGCACAAGCCGCGTGGCTGCCGGTGCTGCGGACGCTTGGAACCCGGTTCTGGTCCGGTGGACGCCTGACGGTGTCGCGGGTGCATCTTGCCTTCGACGAACACGGCGCAATCCGGGACGACGCGCTTCGAACCCAGCTGGACGACTTCGTGCGTGGCTTTGCCGCATTCTGCGCGCGCGGGAACGGCTGAAAGCGTCGGAGATTCGCCCGTGGTTGGCCCGGCATCGCGGCCGGGCTTCTCGCGCTTCGTCAAAGAGACAGTGCCTGTTGATGTCGCTCGATGAGACTCCGCGATCGGCCCGTGCTTTGCCCTAAACTGGTGCAATGACACCCCGTTCCCGCGAGCCGGTCCTCGAAGGTCACCCGCCCGTGATCGACGCCTGCGCGACGCCGATGGCGATCGTTGGACTCGACATGGAACTGCGCATCGCAAACAGTGCGTTGCACGAATGGCTGGCAGGCGGCTCACGTCCCTGGAGCGGCGAGAATCTCGCGTTGCTGGATGCGAAGCCCCCGCAGCTGACCGACGCAGTCGCGCGTGCGTTTATCCAGCAACGGCGCATCTGGCTGCGCGATACCCGACTGCGATCGGCGATCGGTGATCGATCGGCGGACGTCGCGCTGACGCCACTCGACGCGCAATGCATGCTGCTCGAAGTGCTGCCTGCGCGGGGCGATGGCGCAGCGGGTCTGCGTCTGTCCGAATCGCTGCGCGGCTTCGCGCACGAAGTGCGCGGGCCGCTCGCCGGCATGCGCGGTGCCGCGCAGTTGCTGCAACGTCGCATGGAAGCACCGGACCTGCGCGAGCTCGCCAGCCTGATCATCGGTGAAGTCGATCGGCTCGCGACTCTGTCGGAACGGTTGCTGCATACGGGATCGAAGCCGCGTCTCGCGCGAGTCAACGTGCACGAGGTGATCGAACGTGTCGCGGCACTGATCGCGGCCGACGCGAGTCCGCTGCGGTTTCGCCGCGACTACGACCCGAGCCTGCCACAGGTCACCGCCGATGCGGACCGCTTGCAACAGGCACTGCTCAATCTGGCGCGCAATGCGGTCGAAGCGGGCGCGGGTGAGCTGAAGGTGCGAACGCGCGCCGAACACGGCGCACGGTTCGGGGATCATCCAACGCGTCTCGCGCTGCGCATCGAGATCATCGACGACGGTCGCGGCGTTCCGGCGGATCTTGCGGAGACGCTGTTCGAGCCGTTGGTGTCAGGTCGTGCGGATGGCAGCGGTCTCGGACTCGCGATCGCCCGCGAGATCGCGCGCGAACACGGTGGCGAACTTGGCTACGCGAGCCGACCCGGCGCGACGGTGTTCAGCCTGCTGTTGCCGGTGACTGAATGAGCGGCGACGTCTCGAAGATGATCTGGATCGTCGAAGACGATCGCGCCGTGCGCTTCGTGCTCGCTGCCGCGCTGCGCGAAGCCGGGTTCGAACCGCGCGAATTCGGCGATGCGGAATCCGCGCTTGCATCGCTGCAGGACGAAACGCCCGGGCTCATCTTCACCGATGTTCGCATGCCCGGCGCGAGCGGCCTGAAGCTGCTGGAACGGATCGCCGGACGCGAGCAGCACGTGCCGGTGATCGTGATGAGTGCGTTCACCGATGTCGCGTCGACGGCGTCGGCCTACCGACTCGGCGCATTCGACTATCTCTCCAAGCCATTCGACCTCGACCAGGCCGTGGCGGCCGCCCGTCGCGCGCTGGCCCAACCGCGCAGCACGTCGCCGGTGGCGCCGGTCCCGCAGCACGCCGACGCGGAACTGATCGGACGCAGCGCCCCGATGCGCGAACTGTTTCGCGCGATCGGGCGTGTTGCGGCGAGTGGACTCGGCGCGTTGATCACCGGCGAAACGGGCACCGGCAAGGAGCTGGTCGCGCGCGCATTGCACCGCGAGAGTGCGCGCGCGGCGCAGCCGTTCATCGCGTTGAACACGGCTGCAATTCCGGCGGAACTGCTGGAGTCGGAACTGTTCGGCCACGAAGCGGGTGCGTTCACCGGCGCTGCGCGGCGACACGCGGGTCGCTTCGAGCAGGCGGAGGGCGGAACGCTCTTCCTCGACGAAATCGGCGACATGCCGTTGGCGCTGCAAACGCGTTTGTTGCGGGTGCTGGCGGCGGGCGAATTCTATCGCGTCGGCGGGCGCGAGCTGCTGCGCGCCGATGCACGCGTGATCGCGGCCACCCACCAGGACCTCGACGGAAAAGTGCAGCGCGGGGAATTTCGCGCCGATCTCCTGCACCGTCTCGACGTCGTGCGCCTGCACGTACCTGCGTTGCGCGAGCACCGCGACGACGTGCCGCCGCTGGCCGAGCATTTTCTTGCACGTGCGGCCGCGGACGCGGGCGCCGTGGCGAAGCGCTTCTCGCCGGCGGCCCTCGGCGCGCTGCGCGACCACGACTGGCCCGGCAATGTGCGCCAGCTGGAAAACCTGTGCCGGCGCCTCGTCGTGTTGTCGTCCGGCCGTGAGATCGGCGTCGGCGACCTGCCGGCCGCACTCGTCGCGCGTGCGCCCCCGCGCGAGCTCGCGGGATGGAGCGCAGCGTTGCGGGTGTGGGCCGAGCAATCGCTCGCGGCGGGCGCCGAGAACCTCCACACCGAGGCCCTCGCGGAGCTGGAGCGTGTCCTCCTCGCGGCCGCGTTGGCTGCGCATGACGGCCATCGTCAACACGCTGCAAAATCGCTCGGGCTCAGTCGCAACACGATGACGCGCAAGCTCGGCAGCTCGCGGCGAACGCGGCGCTGAACGCGGGCGACCGACTGCTTGCTACAATCGTCGCTGCGCGCCCTCCGCTTTCCATCGATGACCCGACTGACCCATGCACCTTCTTCACGATGCGGTGCTCAATGCCTGGCAGCAGTTTCAATATGCGTGTCTGGTGTATTGCATTGCGCTGGTAATCGAGTCGCTGATTCCGGCACAGCCGGCTCAGCCGCTCCGCCACGTGGCGTTCAACATCTTGTACGCGTTCGTATTCCTTTTCATGGCGAATCTGTTGTCGCCACTCTTCGATCCGGTCGTCAGACCGCTCATCAACCTGCTCCGCATCGGTATGCCGATCGCTTTCGCCGACACGTTCAGCGGTCAGCTGCTGCAGGTGCTGGTGTTTTATTTCGTCTTTGATTTCTTCTACTACTGGTTGCATCGCGCGCAACACACGTTCCCGTGGCTGTGGGCCCAGCACAAGATCCATCATTCCGATGAGTCACTGAACGTCACCACCGCCAATCGGCACCATTGGCTCGAAGTACCGTTCCAGGGTCTCGCCATCTGGGTGCCGCTTGGAATCTTCTTCCAGCAGAAGCCCGTGACGCTCGGATGGTTGTGGGGCCTGTTTTTGTTGTGGGGGTACTTCATCCACATGAACATCCGTTTTCCACTCGGCCCGCTCACCCGCGTCATCAATGGGCCACAGTTGCACCGGATCCACCACTCGACGCGGGACGAGCACCTCGACAAGAATTTTGCGTCGTCGTTTCCCGTGTTCGACGTGCTGTTTGGAACGTACTGTGCACCGCGCAAGGGGGAATATCCTGCGACCGGCCTGACGGATCGAGAGGACCTCAACGGTGTGTTACGCGCGAGCTGGGCGCCGTTTGCATTCTGGTATCGGGACGTCGGCCGTCGCTTGGGCATGCGCCGGCAGCGCGGCACCGATGCCCATTGAGGTCGCAAGAGGCGATTGCCGGAGAATTTGCCGATGAGCAGCAACGTCTCGCTGCGCGATGCAGGTCCGCGCGATGTGCTGTTCCTCGTCGACAGCAACCGCGCAATGGCGTTGGAGACTGAAGGCCGGAGGCTCTCGCGCGACACGCTCGACCGGGGAGTGCGCGCCGTATTCGACCAGCCCGGCCGCGGCTTCTACCTGATTGCCGAGCACGATGCGCGGGCAGTGGGTTGCCTCCTGATCACGCGCGAATGGAGTGATTGGCGAAACGGAGACTGGTGGTGGCTGCAAAGCGTTTATGTGGTTCCTGCCGCACGCCGTGTTGGAGTCTTCCGTGCGATGTACCGCGAAGTCGAACGACGCGCCGCAGTCGCTGACGTCGTCGGTCTTCGGCTTTACGTCGATGCCGACAATACAAAGGCGAAAGAGGTCTACTTGTCACTCGGAATGGAACACGCACGCTACGAGCTGTTCGAACACGCCGCGCGCCTGGCGTTGCCCGATCCCGCCAGCGATGCCACGTGAACGGCGAATTTGCCGCACTGGTTGATCGCACGCGTCGGGCGGCCGCCGATACCCTGGGCCTGATCGTGATGCCCGCGCTGCTCGCCTTGCTGCCGTGGGCCATCACGTTCCGACTGTTGCGTCACCTTGCGGTGCGCACGACGTCGTTCCGCAGCGAAGCGGATGCGGCGTGGACCGTCGCGCGCGAGCACGTGAGTCATCCGGCGGAGTCGGCATGGAAGTCCAACTACCGGCTGACACGCTGGATCGAACGCGTCGACACCTACCTGGCGTTGACGCGCAGCACGTCGTGGTGGAACCGTCACGTCGACGTGAGTGGTTCCTGGCCGGAACCGGGCCGACCGTTCCTGTTTCTCACCTATCATTGGGGAGCCGGGTATTGGGTATTCAAATTGCTCAAGAAGCAGGGGTTTGAAGCGTTTTTTGTAGCGCGTCGCCCTCAGGTCGCGGATCTCGGCGCCAGCCGCATTGCACTGTGGTACGGACGTTTGCGCGGATGGATTCTTTCGCGCATCGGCAGCCTCGGGCCGCTCTACACGGGAGGCAGCATCGAGCTGGTCCGCGAGGTTTTCGCCAGCGGAGGATGCATGGTCGGCATGTTGGACTTGCCTGCACGAAACCCGCAGGCCGCGATCCGGGTCACCCTGCTGGGCGAACCCGTGATGCTTCCGGCGGGTCTGGTCGACCTCGCAATGCGGGCACAGGCGTCTGTCGCACTATTCAGCTGCGGATTTGACCCGCGCAACGGCCGCCGTCAGCTTTCGATCAAATGCATCGAAAGCCCCTCTGGCGTCGAAGAGGTGCTGACGCAGTATTCGAGGCACCTCGACGAGCGCCTGCGCACGGCGCCCGAGTGCTGGATGATGTGGCACGAGGCGCGCGCGATGTTCGTCGAGCCGAAGGCTTCTTCGGGAGAGGTCGACTGAGTCCTGTTCCATCACGTCCACCGATCAGCCGCCTTTCGCACCCGGTACTCGCGCAGACCGCCAGCGACTGGCGCTGGTTTCCTTCTCGTGCGGTTCACTGTGCGGACCGGCGCCATCGAACCGACGTTCGATGGCGGGCAGGCGAGCGTGCCGGGGTATTCGACGGCTCGCGTTCGCCGCATCCGCCGCCAAGTGCGGTTCGCTCGGACGAAGGAGAGGTCTGGAGGTTTTCGCGGATGGCGCGTGGATACGGCAGAGTGCCATTGAACTGCGCGCGCGACACGACACCGCGTGGATCGAGTCTGGCAGGAACGAAAATGCTGGGCATACAATGGTGCGCAGGAAAACCGCGGGCGGCATCACGACAGCCGTCTCCCCAGGGCTGGCAGGTACGGACGATCGGGTGAATTCAATCAAACGGGCAGGCATCATCGGCGGCGTGCGCATTCCGTTCTGTCGCAACAACACGGCGTATGCCGACGTCGGCAACTTCGGCATGGCGGTGAAGACGCTCGGCGTGCTGGTCGAGCGCTACAACCTGCACGGCGTCGAGCTCGGTGAAGTCGCCTTCGGTGCGGTGATCAAGCACGCATTCGACTGGAATCTCGCGCGCGAGGCCACGCTGTCTTCGGGGCTTGCGCCGACCACGCCAGGCATCACCACCGCGCGTGCGTGCGGCACCTCGCTCGACAACGCGATCCTGATCGCCAACAAGATCGCCGCCGGCCAGATCGATGCCGGCATCGCCGGCGGCGCGGACACCACCAGCGATGTCCCGATCGTCTATTCAAAGTCGCTGCAACAGCGCTTGCTTGCGGTGAATCGCGCGCGCAAACCGATCGACAAATTCAAAACCGCCTACAGGGGATTCTCCCTGGGTGAACTGAAACCGTCGTTTCCCGGTGTCGCCGAGCCGCGCACCGGCAAATCGATGGGCGACCACTGCGAGCTGATGGCGCGCGAGTGGCACATCGGTCGCGAGGAGCAGGATGCGCTCGCGCTCGCCAGCCATCAGAAACTGGCGGCGGCGTACGCGCGCGGGTTCTTCTCCGACCTGATCGTTCCGTTTCGTGGGGTCGACCGCGACAATATCCTGCGCGCAGACACCACGTTGGAAAAGCTTGCGACATTGAAACCCGCCTTCGACAAGATTTCCGGCCACGGCACGCTGACCGCCGGCAACTCGAGTGCGCTCTCCGACGGCAGCGCCGCGGTTCTGATTGCAAGCGACGAATGGGCGGCTGCGCGCGGACTGAAAGTGCAGGCGTATCTCACGCACGCGCGCGTCGCCGCGGTCGACTTCGTGCATGGCGAGGGATTGTTGATGGCGCCGACCATCGCGGTGCCGCGCATGCTCGCCGAAGCCGGCTTGACGCTGCAGGATTTCGATTTCTACGAGATCCACGAGGCGTTCGCGGCGCAAGTTCTATGCACGTTGCGCGCATGGGAGTCCGACGAGTACTGCCGCACTCGACTTGGCCTCGACAAGGCGTTGGGCGCGATCGATCCGGCGCGGATGAACGTTAACGGGTCGAGCCTGGCGACCGGGCATCCATTTGCCGCGACCGGCGCCCGGCTCATCGCAACGCTCGCCAGGATGCTTGACGAAAAAGGTTCCGGCCGTGGTCTCATCTCCATTTGCACCGCCGGCGGAATGGGCGTGACGGCGATTCTCGAAAAGCCGTAGCATCGTGCGGAACGGGATCGATGTCCCGACGAGGGTCTGCATCGCTTCCCGGATCCGCAGACCCGCATGATTTCCCGCGGAGGGTGGATGGAAAACAGCAGCTACGCGCTCGTTCTCACAGGAACGGTTCTTCCCAGCCATACGCCGGAAACGGTATGGCCAGCGCTGGCGGCGTATTTTCGCATGGACGTCGGCAAGCTGGTCGGTCAGCTGCTGGCCCGCGCACCGTTGACCGTCAAGCAGGGCGACGATCTGGGCAAGCTGCAGACGCTGCTCGAAGGTGCCGCGGCGGTCGGCGCGCAAGCCGAAATCTGCGCTCCGGATGGACGTCCGGGCATGTTCGTGATGTTGGAAAACAAGCCGCGTGGGCCGGTGCCGCGGGTGTACGTCGATGAGCGTGTCGACGAGGGCGTGTGGCCGTCGAGCCTCGTCGTCGCCGAAGTGGGTGCGAGCGTGTGGAAGCCCTACAGCGAATTCGTGGCGCCGGTCGCCGCACCGGTCGCGGTGCCACCACCGCCCGAGGTGGTGCCCGATCCGTTTGCCGCGCGTGACATTGGCACGCGCGCCACCGCGCCTTCCAGTCACCTGCCGGTTGCCGGCGGTGCGGCTGGCACGGTTGCCCTGCCGGCCAGTGCCGCGGTCGAGGCGGGGTTCTGGCGCCGCTGCGCCGCGTGCCTGATGGACAGCGTCGTCATCGCGATCCTGCTTTCGCTGGTGACCGTCGGGGCTGTGGCATTCATCACGCGGTCGGGAAGCGGGACTGCATTGACGGTTCCCGGCGGACTCGCGGTCTACGCGCTGCAGATCGTCATCGTGTGGCTGTATTACGCGTTGCAGGAAGGCGCGCCCGCCCAGGCGACGCTCGGCAAGCGGGCAATGGGCATCAAGGTGACGGACGACTACGCCCGGCGGATCGGATTCGGCCGCGCAACGGGCCGCTATTTCGGCAAAATCATCTCGGGTCTCGTTTTCAACATCGGGTTCCTGCTCGTCGGCTGGACTGCGCGAAAGCAGGGTCTGCACGACATGATGGCCGGAACGCTGGTGGTGTTCGATGGTGTCGAATCCGGCCAGCCGCTGCCGACGGTTCGTCCGCCGATGCCTTGGTACGGTTGGCTGGTCAACGTGCTGTTCGTCGGCTCGCTGGTGCTGGCGGTGTTCGTGCTCACGTTCTACCTGGGCGTGCTGGTGCAATGGATCCAGGCCAGTCTCGGCTGAGTGTGCTGCAACGAAAAAAGCCGCCCGAAGGCGGCTTTCTGATCACGAAGGCGCCGTGCGTCAGCTGCGGAACGAAAACAGCGTAGGACGCCAGCCCGAACTGGTCTGGTAACTCTGGCCTCGGCGTTTGCGCATGCGTTCGATCAGTTCGACACGGCGCGCTTCCGCCCACTCGACGCGCTGGGTCTTCAAGGTGGACGGATCGACGCCATGAGCGGCCGCTTCGTCCCTGCGATAGACGACGAAATCCTCGTACGCCTCGATCTCGTGCTGCAGCTCGCGCACGCACAGCTCGATCATGATGGCGTCGTCGAGGAAGCCCAGCACCGGGACGCTGTCGGGAATGATGTCTTCCGGATTTGCAAAGTAGGTGAGGCAGGCGAGCACGCGGTTGCGGTCTTCCTCGGGCAGTGCAAAGCCTTCGTCGTTGACCATCGCGATCATGCTGTCGAGCTTGCCGAGACGTTGGGCGATGAAGTTCGGCAACGTGATCTGGTGACCCTCGACCAGCAGCTTGGACGCGGCGTCGGTGATCTCGCGTGGAGACAGGTGAGCGGCCTCCTTCTGCGCGCGTTGCATGGCGTCGATGAAGTGCTGGAGGTCGGCATCGCCGAGCTCTATCGTGATGGCGAGCGACATGGGAGAACTCCGCGGGAAACGACTGGCGAGACTAGCTAGCCGGGGTGGGCCGCGTCAATCGCGCATTCGCTGGCCGGACACGTCGGCAGCCCGCGTGCGGCATCGATCCATCTGCCGCCAGCGCCCTGCGCGGCAGGAGCTGCGGGCGAGTGATCGCCGAGGCCGGTCTGCTACAGAATACCGACCAGGCCGGCACCAAACGCGGTGACGATGCGCGTGTAGATCATTTTCAGAGGCAGGTCGACCTCGGGGAAGTCGCCGACATCGGTATGGCAGGCATAAAAGTCGGGCGATCCGGGCGTCGATTCGGCACAGCCGGGGTTCAACGTGAAGCTGGTCGCATAGCGAAAGGGCCACAAATCGAACAACGGCAGCGCGGTCGACACGTCGGCGATTGCGTTGTTGATCGTCTGCAACAGATGCGGCCGCTCGCGCCGGGCGATCGTCCATGCGTTCTGCGGCTCGGTGTTGCGCAGCATTGCACTGCGCAATCGTTCCGTCACCGCGCGGTCGTAGATGATGAAACCCGACTCGGTATTGTAATCGTCCGAACGGGGATCGAAGTTGTGCGAGCCGATGACGCTGATGCGGTCGTCAATGGCAATCGACTTGCCATGCAGTCCGAGTCGCACGCCGCCGCGCTTGAGCGGGGTCTGGCCATAGCGCTCGTAGCGTCCGCCCGGATCGCCACCTGCGAGGGTTTCGTAGTTCTGCACGAACTGCGCCGCGTCGCCCGGGAACGGCTTGAACTCGTGGATCTGGAAGCCGAGACGCTTGAGATAGCGTTTCTTGTACTTGTAGGAGAGCGCGTAAACGTAAAAGGCGTCGGTCGCTGCGAGCGAGTTGGTCGAGACGATCACCGGCACGCGCGGGCGCTGCTTGCGCAGGTTGCGGAACACGTCGGTCGCGGTACGGCTCAACACGAGATAGGGCGTTTCGAAAACGATCTGTTTGCGTGCGCCGGCGAGGAGGTCGGTGATGCGCCGGGTCAGCTCGAGCATCGCCGGGTCGTCGGGGTGCGACTTCTTGTCGGGCGAGTCGGAGAAATAGTCGACCCGGGCCACTCGCAGCGCATGGGCAATGAAATGCTCGCGCACGTAGTCCGCGTCGCTCGCGCGGTCGCGCAGGGACTGCACGCGCGGCCAGTTCACGTTGGCGGGTGGCACGATGCCGGCCGTCGCGCCGCCATCGGCAACGATGCGCCGGTTGACGTCGTTCAGTCGCGTGAGCGGCGTACTGCGCGGGTGGGTCCAGAAGCGGTCGAACGAAGCCTGCATCTCGGCCCCTGTTTGCGGGCCGACCACGAGCACGTCCCGGTCGCGGTAGTCGAACTCCGCGTCCCAGTCGAAATAGCGGTTCTCGTAGTTGCGACCTCCGGCAATGCCGATCTCGCCATCGACGAGGAACAGCTTGTTGTGCATCCGCTGGTTGAATTTCGAAAAGCAGCAGACGATGCCGGCGGCGAACTCGAGCGGTTCGGTCACTGCCTCGTCGAATGTGGGGTTGTACAGCCGGAATTCGAGATTGGCGTGGGCACGCGCGATGCGCACGAGCCACTCGACGTCGTCGAGCGAGAACAGCTGGTCGGCCAGGACGCGCACGTGCACGCCGCGCCGCGCCGCGGCGATCAGTTCGTCCAGCACCAGCCAGCCGGCATCGTCCTCCGCCCAGATGAAGGTCTGGATGTCGATCGTTTTTTTCGCCATGCGGATGAGGTGGATCCGCGCGAGCAGCGCATCCTCGCCGCGCTCGAGCAGGTTGACGTAATGCACAGGCGCCGTGGACGTGCTGTCCGCTCGCGCCACGGCGGCAAGCGATGCATAGGGCGATGCAATGGCGCAGCGGTCTTCACGGGTGCAGGTGACCTCGTGCGGACGACTCTGCGCGACGATGGCGGTCGCCTGCCGGGCAAGCGGTCGATTGAGGCCGCAGGCGCCGAGGGACAGCAGAACGATCGGCAAGGCGGCACGCACGAGCATTCCGCACACCCTGCCGTTCGGCGGGCTCATTGCCAATTCGAGCGATTCATCGTGCAGCGGGCGCGAGGGCCCGCACACTCAGCCGCAGTTCCACGCGATCGCTCAAGGTGCCGTGGCGCGAACGCATGCCGAATTCGGAGCGCGGCACCGTGCCCGCCACTTCGATCGGGCAGTCGTATGCGGGTCGTTCGCAATCCGCCGGCTGCATCTGGAAGCGCACCGGTCGCTCGATGCCGCGCAGCGTCAGCGTGCCCGGCACTTCTCCGCCATCGCGAAGACGCGCCTGCGGAAACGGGTCGGACGCGAACTCGATCATCGGAAAGTGCGCGACATCGAAGAACTCCGGTGACTTGATCCACGCTTCGGCGCTCGCACTGTTCATGCTGACGGTATCGACCGCGATGCGTGCATCGACGCTGACCTGGTTGCGGAAGCGGTCGATGCGCACGCTTCCGTTGACCGCTCCAAACCGCCCGCCGACGCGCAACAGCCACATCAGTTTGACGCGAAAATCCACATGCGAGTTCGTCGGGTCGAGCTGGATCACTTCGATGGCGTCGTCGCCTGCGAGCGCCGCGAAGGCCGGCCGCGCACGTGCGGCGAACGCAACCAGCACGCCTGCGATGGCGGCCGCAAGGATGACGTGCCGACCCACGATCTTCCCTCAGGGCCACCAGAAATGGCGGGCTTCTGCGCTGCCCGGTTCGATCGCTTCGGCATCTGGCAATGCGAGCCAGGCGACGCTTGCCGGCGGCATCCCGCGGCCCGAATCCGATGCGCCTTCAGTCAGCAGCGCG
Source organism: Dokdonella sp. (assembly GCF_039926425.1). Classification (GTDB taxonomy): domain Bacteria; phylum Pseudomonadota; class Gammaproteobacteria; order Xanthomonadales; family Rhodanobacteraceae; genus Dokdonella_A. Next base: position 11,741 of record NZ_JBDSWZ010000182.1, on the reverse strand, counting down.
ACGAGATTCTCGAGCCCGGGATTGTGTCCGACCAGCATCACCGAGTTCACGTCGGCGTGATCGTCGAGGACGCGTAGCAGCGATGCCGGTGTCGCGTCGTAGATGCGCGCCTCGCTGCGCGCGTCGGTGTGTCCGAGTGCGGCGAGCACCCGTTCGCATGTTTCCCGCGTGCGCGCGGCCGGGGAGAACAGGACGCGCTGCGGTGCGGCCCCATGCTGCTTGAGCCACACGCCAGCGGCGTCGGCTTCCGCCTCGCCTTCGGCACTGAGGCTTCGAGCCATGTCGTCCTCGCCGGCGGCGGCGGAGTCGGCGTGCGCGTGGCGCAGCAGGATGATCTCGCGGGTGGCCATGTTGGGTGTCCTCGCCTCGGCTTCGGTATCCGATGATGCCCGATTCAGAGCACCCGCAGTCAAGGAACCATCGATGGCGCCGCCGGCTGCGGGAGTGCGAAAGCGATCGACGAACGGCTTCAGCGTGCCGCCCGTCGATCAGCGGGGCAAACCCCCTGCGAAAGAATGCTGCGACCGCGCCGTGCGGGATCAGCCGCCGGATGCGTCCGCAGCAGAGCGGCCATGATGCTGTCCGCGGGCCATGAGCTGGTCCTCGGTCACGCTGTCGGCGCCGCCGCTCATCCGGTCGAAACGCTTCATTGCCTTGGCTTCGAAATCGGCTTTGCTGACTTGACCGGTACCGCTCTGGTCATAGCGCTTGATGAAGCCCTCGGCACGTTTCTGGACGCGCGCGGCGGTCGCTGGTGATCGTTCGATCTCATCGGCGGTGACACGGCCGTCGCGGTTGTCGTCGAACGCGGAAAAGCGGCCGTCGACCCAAGCCTGGTATTCGGCGCGGCTGACGACGCCGTCGCGGTTGGTGTCAAGTTGGACGAAGAAAAACTGCTGGCGCGCCTGCCCGCGCCTGGCAGCGTGCGCGTCTCCGGCATCGGTGGCCGAATCCGCGGCGTGGGCAAATCCGGTGAAGGCGAGCGCCGCGATCAGCGCGGACAGGGCGAACGTGGGAAGGGGAGTACGCATGATGGGGTGCTCATCGAGCGGCCACGTCGGCCGCACCCTTATCGAACGCGAACCACCCCCGTTTGTTGACTGGTCAGGCGCAAAGATCTCGCAAAGGGGTGTAAGGGAGACCCGCGAGTGCGCCGCCGGGATGCGAAATGAACAATGCCGAAGCACACCGCGCTCGTGCCGACGTCGGCGCACTGACTCCCGGACATGCGCGAAGCAGTCTTACCGATGCCCGATTCGCGACTTCAGGAATGCTTCTTGAGCCATCGCAGCAGCTTGGCCCAGTCGTCCTGATGCGCGCGCACCACTTCGGAGTGGTAGTCGAAAATGCTTTTGCCGAGCGCATTGGCAAGCACATAGCCCTGCGTGTCTCGCAACTCCGCCACGACCGGGAAGGGGAACCCCTTCATTTCCTCGATCGCCATCTGCGACGCATTTGTCCAGGGCTTCAGGCGGTTGGCGACGATGCCGACCGGCACCTTGCCGCGTTTGATCCGCGGCAGCTCGGCGATTTCGTGCAGGAAAGGCTCGGTCGCTTCCAGATCGATCGCCGACGGAAGCACCGGCACGATGATCACGTCGATGTGGTCGAGATAGTCGGCGATATCGCTGGCGCGGATGCCGGCGGCTGAATCGATGATCACGCGCTGGGCGTCGGGGGGAACATGCTTTTCCCAGTCGCGTCGCAGGCCGGGAATTCCGAGAACCACATGTCCGTTGGTCGCGCGTTTCTCGCTCCAGCGCAGCGACGAACCTTGCCGGTCGGCGTCCACCAACACGGTGTTCTTGCCGTCGACCGAGAAGTACGCGGCCAGGTTGGTCGCAATGGTGCTCTTACCAGCACCGCCCTTTGAACTCGCAACCAGGACCTTCAGCATGCAGCCTCCGCCGGTACGCAAAGTGGCAGGCAGGTTACACCGGCGCCGCGCCTTTTGCGAAACGCTCTCGATCCGGGACGATCGATCCGCTTTTTCGACGCGGGAGTCGCTTCGCCGACCGAGCCGTCGATCGCGCTGCGACATTGCTAGACTGATCCGGTCAACAAGGGAACAGGTCATGAATATCCGGGGCTGGATGACGGGCGCCGCATTCTTCCTCCTCGCCGTGCAGGCAGACGATGCCGCCGCTCAGGCCGTGGCGTGGCGGACACCGGTGAGCGCTGAAACGGGGCAGGCCGGCGACCCGGGTTCGTCGTATCCGTTTCTCCCCGAAGCTTTCGAGCCTGACATGCCGACCCCTGCCATTCGGTTTACATCCGCTGGCGAGCCGGGCTACGTCCTCTCGGGCGCTGGGCTTCTTGAGCCGTATCCATGGAATTCGGACACCACGCCGTACGTTGCGAAAGTCGCTGCGAGGGATGGACGCGTTCTATGGCGCTGGAGGTTGGTGGATGGATCGCCGATCCCGGGCCGCATCCGTCGGATCGCGATCGATTCCGCTGGCGACGTTTTTGCGGTCGGCAGCCAAGCGGGCAGCAACTCTGACGCGCAGTTGCTTCTGGTCAAGCTGGATGGCGCGAGCGGCGCGCTGCGCTGGCGAGTCGATGGTGCCGCCGGCACTGCGGGATACGACGTTGCTGTGGATGCTCAGAGCGATGTGTTCGTAACGCGACGCGAAGCGGGCGACGAGCCGAACGGTCAGGCCGTGAGTCGCTACAACGGAGCAACCGGGGCAGCGGCGTGGTCGACGGTGCTGCCATCGGGCGAAACGGCCTGGGACGATTTCCGTGTCGCCGTGGACACGGAGGGCGCAGTGATTGCGGGTGGATATTTTATGGATTACTCGGTTCCCTCCCATGGAATCCAGCTGGCAAAGCTGGACGGTGCAACCGGCACGCCGGTCTGGAGACGCCGGCTCGCGAATCCATCCAACGCGTTCGGCGCGGGCCTGCTGCAAAGTCTTCACGTGACCGGGGACGGCGACGTGCTCGTCTATGGCAGTGCCGCTGGGGATCCGTTTTCGCTTTACTGCCTCGATGGTGCAAGCGGCGCGACGCGCTGGCAGCAGCCGCAGGCGGATTTCGAATTCCGCCAATTGCTGATTGACGCGAGCGGTCGGTTGTTCCTTGGCGGTAGCGTCGCAGGACCGGATGCAACAAGGATCGCCGAGGTTCGCAGACTCGATCCCGCCACCGGGGCCGCGATCTGGCACGCGGATCTCCCAGCCGGTTCTCCCTACAGTGAAAGCGAGTTCCTGCACGGCGGGAGCGACGCCACGCTTCTGCTCGCATGGGCGTCCAGCGATTCAGTGGATGAGACCATGCATGCATCGGCACTGAGCGATGAGAATGGCGCTCTGTTGTGGCAGGTGGCGTTCGGTCGCCCCGGATCGATCGAAAACGGCATCCAGGACATCACCCAAGGCGAAGACGGCAGCGTGTTCGTCGGCGCGTTCACCAGTGAGGCGTCCAGTGACCAGACGTGGACGTTGTACAAAATCACCGGGCCGTTCGCGGACGACATCTTCGCCAACGGTTACGACCGCTGATCGATCGCGCGCGGGTTGGAACTCACTGGCGCCGGATGTGAAAGAACGCCTCAGTCACCCAGCGCGACGCGCATGAATTCGGGCGACGCGAGCGCGGCCTTGTGGATGTCCGCGTTGTAGTAGCGCGTCTCAAACTGCTTCGTCGCAGCGCCGCGCTCGCGAAAGCCGCTGAGGTCGGCGCCCTTGCGCGCCATCGTGCAGCTCCACCAGCCGGTCGGGTAGATCGGCTGCGGAAAGGTCAGCGTCTTCACAGCGGTGAAATCGGCGAAGCGCATCGCCGAGCGCATCGCCTTGATCAGGTCCAGGTGCACCAGCGGGGATTCGCTCTGCTGAACGAGGATGCCGCTCGGCTTGAGCGCCTTGTGGCAGGTGGCGTAGAACGCCGCGCCGAACAACCCCTCGGCGGGTCCGACCGGATCGGTGGAATCGACGATGATCACGTCGAGTGATTCGGGCTCGCAGTCGGCCATGTACTTGATGCCGTCGATGAACAGCAGTTCGGCGCGCGGGTCCTTGTTGGATTCGCACAGCTCGGGAAAATACTGCTCGGACAGGCGCGTCACGCGTTCGTCGATCTCGACCTGCACCGCGTGCTCGACTTCCTCGTGCTTGAGCACTTCGCGCAACGTGCCGCAGTCGCCGCCGCCGATGATGACGACGCGCTTCGCACGCGCATGCGTGAACAGCGCCGGGTGCGACATCATTTCGTGATACAGGAAATTGTCGCGCGTCGACACCATCGTGCAGCCGTCGATGATCATCAGCTTGCCCCAGTCGGTCGTGTCGTAGATCTCGATCGACTGGAAGGGCGTCTGTTCGGCGTGCAGTTTCGACTTGATGCGCAGGCCGAAGGACGAGCCGGAGCGCGCGTGCTGTTCGGTGAACCAGCGGGACTCGGTCGAGGAAGGGTCGGTGGCGGGCTGGTCGGCGGCAGACATCAGTGCATCCTGCGATCGGGTCGATGAACGGGTGGAGTAGCGGATTTGGCGGACGCGATTGTATCCGGTCCGTGCGCCACCGACATACGCGCGACGTCCCGGCTCGCTACACTACGGGGCTTGTCTTGCATCACGGAGCATCGAGGTGAACGAACAGCGCTGGACTGCCGCCGACGCACGCCGCACGTGGGCCGTTCCACACTGGAGCGAAGGGTACTTCGACGTGACCGGTGCGGATCTCGTTGCGCGGCCGCGCGGCGCCGACGGACCGTCGCTGTCGTTGCCGGCGATCGTCGAAGCCGCTCGGGCAAAAGGCTCGCGGTTGCCGCTGCTTGTGCGTTTCGCCGACATCCTCACCGACCGGCGCGCGCGCCTGCAGCGTGCATTCGCCAAGGCAATGACCGAGTGGGATTACGCCGGCGGTTACACGCTGATCTATCCGATCAAGGTGAACCAGCAGAACCAGGTCGCCGGCGAACTCGCTGCGAGCGCCGCGCCTGGCTTCGGTCTCGAAGCGGGCTCGAAGCCGGAGTTGATGGCGGTGCTTGCGCTTGCGCGGCCGGGCAGCACGGTGATCTGCAATGGCTACAAGGATCGCGAATACATCCGCCTTGCGCTGATTGGTCGCAGGCTCGGACTCGACATTTTCATCGTGATCGAGAAACCGTCGGAGTTGCGCTACGTGATCGAGGAAGCTGCGGCGCTGGGCGTCGAGCCTCTGCTCGGCGTCCGTATGCGCCTGAAGAGCCTCGGCGCCGGCAAGTGGCAGAACTCCGGCGGCGACAAGGCGAAGTTCGGGTTGACACCGCGCCAGCTGCTGACGCTTCTCGCCGAACTCGATGCGGCACAGCTGTCGCACACGCTCAAGCTGCTGCACTTCCACATGGGTTCGCAGATGTCCAACGTGCGCGACATCGCGAACGGGATGCGCGAAGCGGTGCGCTATTTTGTCGAGCTGTCGCGCATGGGTCTGCCGATCACCCACATGGATGTCGGCGGCGGTCTTGGCGTCGACTACGAAGGCACGCGCTCGCGTTCGGACTGTTCGATCAACTACGGCCTCGACGAGTACGCGTCTGCGGTTGTCGGCGCGCTGGCCGAAGCCTGCGCGACGCACGGACTGAAAGCGCCGCACGTGCTGACCGAATCGGGTCGTACGCTGACCGCGCACCACGCGGTGCTGATCGTCAACGTGAGCGAGATCGAGGAAGCACCGCGCGGCGCGGTGCCGCCAGCGCGTGTCGACGAACCGACGGTGCTGAGACGCCTGCGTGAAACGCATGCGGAAATCGACCAGCGTCCACCGACCGAGCTGTATCACGAGGCGCAATACCAGCTGGCGGAAGGTTATTCGCTGTACGCGCTCGGTCAGCTGTCGCTCGCGGATCGCGCCGAACTCGACGATCTCTACTACGCGATCGTCAACGCGGTGCGCTCGCGGTTGAAGCCCGACGAACGCGTGCACCGCCAAGTGCTCGACGACCTCAACCAGACTCTGGTCGACAAGTACTTCGTCAATTTCTCGGTGTTCGAATCCGCGCCCGATGTCTGGGCCATCGATCAGGTGTTCCCGATCGTGCCGATCGCACGCCTCGATCGCGCACCGGAACGGCGCGGCGTCATCGCCGACCTCACCTGCGATTCGGATGGCCGCATCGACCACTACGTCGACGCCGACGGCATCGACGTCAGTTTGCCGCTGCATGCGTTGCGCGAAGGCGAGTCGTATCTGCTCGGCATCTTCATGCTCGGTGCGTACCAGGAAACGCTGGGCGACATCCACAACCTGTTCGGCGATACCGACGCGGTCAACGTGAAGCTCACCGACGATGGCTACGAGTTCACCCACATGCGTCGCGGCGACAGCACCGACCTGATGCTCGACTACGTCGGTTACGACCTCGCGGCGTTGCGCGCGGCGTATCGCGACAAGATCGTCGCGGCCAATGTCGACGCGGTCGAGGCGGAGCAGTTGCAGGCAGCGCTCGAAAAGGGGCTGACGGGTTACACATACCTGGCCGAATCGGCCTGACCGTTGTGGCTTGCCTTGTCTTCCTGACGTCATTCCCGCGAAAGCGGGAATCGCTCCCGGAGCAACGCTGGCGGCCTGGATGGAATGCGGAGGAGCATCAGTCTCGCGGGTTCCACGAGAAGAGCGATTCCGGCTTTCAGGAATGACGCCACCACGCTTGAGTCCACTTGCGAGCAACCATCATGAATGATCTGAAAGTCGGTTTCGTCGGACTTGGCGCGATGGGGCTGCCGATGGCAGGTCACCTCGCCGCAGCGGAGCTGCTCGTCGCGGTGTGGAACAGATCGCACGACAAGGCGGTTGCCGCAGGGGACGCGTTGAAAGTCGCCGCGCCGGCGACGATCGCGGAACTCGCGCCGTTGTGCAATGTGATTGCGTTGTGCGTTCCAGCCGACGGTGACGTGCTCGCACTTGCAGACGAGATCGCCGCCCATGCGAAAGCAGGCACGATCGTGATCGACCACTCGACGGTGTCGTCGGTCACGGCGCAGTCCGCGCACGCGAGGCTTGCTGCACGTGGCTGCGGATTTCTCGACGCGCCGGTGTCCGGCGGAGTGGAAGGCGCGAAGAATGGCAAGCTGTCGGTGATGGTCGGCGGCGACGCGGACACTCTCGAAACGACGCGGTCCGTGCTGGAATGCTACGCCGCGAAAATCAGCCACATGGGCACCGTCGGCGCCGGACAGAACACGAAGGCCGTGAATCAGGTACTGGTCGCGGGCATCGCGCAAGCGGTGTGCGAAGGCCTGGCGCTCGCCGAAAAGCTTGGGCTCGACCCCGATCGGTTGCTGCCAACGCTCGGCGCCGGTGCCGCGAACAGCTGGTTCCTCGAAAAACGCGGCGCAACGATGATGTGCGACGAATTCACCGTCGGCTTCAAGCTCGCGTTGTTGCACAAGGATTTGAAGATTGTGCGCGAGCTCGCGCGCGATGCGGGAACCGATCGTTCGGTGATCGAGAAATCACTCGGCGACTACGCGGTGCTGATCGCGCAGGGCCACGGTGACGAGGACATCTCGGCGTTGATCCGGCTGAAGCGCAAGAGTTGACGGCGTTCATCGCGCGTCAGCGTCGGTCGATGTCGCGCGTCACCCTTCGAAACCGTCGTCGAAGATCACGTCGCTTTGCGGTGCTGCAAATTTCCACAGTTTCGACGTCCCGTCGACCATGTAGATCGCACCGTTGACGAGGATCGGGCTCTGCCAGTGCACGCTGCCGATGTGCGGCGAGCTCCACAGGATGTCGCCGGTGTGCGGATTGCGGGCGTTGATGCACGTGCCACCCGCACAGTTGCCAGAGCTGTAGACCACGCCGTTTGCGACCATCGGCGAGGACGCGCCATTGGCCGATCCGCTTTTCGTCCATCGCACGGTCAACGCAGGAACGTTGCCGGTTCCGAGACCCAGTTGCAGGCCCGAGCTGCCGCTGCCGTTGCTGACGAAGACCCAGGTCGAGCCGTCGGACGGATCGACCCACACCGCGGGCTGCTCACGCATCAGGTCGCCGCCATAGCCATTGCCACCTTGCGGGACATCGAGCAGTTGCAGTTCGCCCCCGACATGGCCGGGGTCGCCTTGACCGCTCATGTCCCCAAGGTCGATCAAGCGGAGTTGCCCGTCCTTGCCGGCTTGCAGTGCGAGGTGCGCCACCGCGCTTCCGCCCGGTGCTGGGAGAATGGCGGGCGAGACGGAGCCAAGGTCGATGTCGCTGTTTTGAAGATGCTGGAAGTTGTCCGGCGTCCAGCTGTCGCGAGGCATCCCGCCCCCGGCCCCCGTCCCGTCTGGTGCCAGTGCGAGCACGCTGTCGCCCCAGCTGAAGTGGCCAGCGGCGTTCGGTGTGAACGGACCATTGCCGGTCGCCACGTAAATGCGGTTGGTGCCGGCGTCGTAAACCGCACCGGGTCGACCCCAGATGCCGCTTTGCCGGTTCGTGCAATTCTTCCCGCCGGTCGCGAAATGAACGGTCACATCGCTGCAGTTCACGTTGAAGACGGTCTGGCTGCCCGATGCAAGATTGATCGTGGTGACGTGGCCCTGATAGTCGCCCCCGTCGCCGATATAGCCATCGATCACGGAGTAGAGGTAATGCGCACCACCAGGCGGCGACGAGATCGCAAGAGCCGCCGCACCCTTCTCGGCGTTCGTCTTCAGCGAAGACACCTGCGGCCAGCCGCCCGTGATGGTTTCGGTGCCGTCGCCGACCGCGTACTTGTGAACGTTGCCGTCGAGGCCGTAGGCATAGACGAACTGGCGGTTCGGGTCGATCGCCGGCGCACCGGTGGTCAGGTTGCCGCCGGTCGATGCGGGTTGTTTCGACCACAGCACGCTTCCGTTCGCGGCATCGATTGCGAAGAGGTAACCGCCCTTGGCGACGATGAACAACAGATCCTTGATACCCGTCGGCGTGGTCACGCCACCGAGAAAGACGGCACTGCTGTCGCTCGAGTGCGGCAGGCTGACGCTGTAGACCTGCGCGAGCGAGGTGACGTTGGTCGCACCGAGGGTCGTCTCGGCAGTGTTGGATCCGCTGTGCGATGCGTCGTAACCGAATTGCAGCCAGTCGGCTGCGCCTGCCGGCGACGTTGCCATCAGCGTCGTTGCTGCGGACAACGCAGCGGCAATCATCGTACTTGGGAGCATTTCAAGATCTCCAGGAGGTTGGCAGGAACGCAGGCGCTTCCCGCGCTGCGAATCGCATCGATCATCCGCGGGTGTGACGTCGCGAAACCGTCACCCGATCAACCAATCGCTGGCCCGATCGCCCGTCCAACGCGCCGCCGGACGCATGATTTGATGGAGACGGTTACTCGAAGCCGTTGCGGAAAATGACATCGTCAGCCAAGAACGTGACAACCACATCGCAGGCAGACGTGATCGCTGCGGTGGTGTAGACGGAGCCGGCGAGCGTGCCATCGCAGCCGGTCACGGTAAAGGTGATGTCGCTACTGGCGGGCGCAATTGTGAAACTCGTCGTATCTCCATCGTTGACGGTTTGCGGCGTCGACGGCGTGATCGTGCCGCCCGTGTTCGCGCTCGGTGTGACGATGTGGGTGATCGCAGTGAAGGTCGCGCTGACGGTGCAATCGCTGGTGATCGGTCCCGTTGTGTAACTGCTGCCGACCAGGTTACCGCCACAGCCGGACACGGTCGCGATTGCGTAATGTGCCTCGGGCGCGACCGTAAACGCCGTAGTCGTCCCATCGACCACCGTTTGTGGAGTGCTGGGCGTCATGGTGCCGTGCGCACCGGCACTCGGGGTCACAACATGGGTTGGTGTTCCGCTCGCGCCAAACGCCCACAATCGGGAGCTGTCATCGGTCACGAAAACCTTGCCGTTGACGAGAATCGGGCTTTGCCAATGCACGCCACCGATGCTTTCCGAGGTCCAAAGCACCGTGCCGTCGGCGGGATCGCGTGCAATCACGCAGCGGCCTCCGGTGCAGGCGCCGAGGTGAAAGAGGACTCCATTCGCGACGATCGCTGATGTGGACGATCCGGACTTCTGCCATTTTGACACCAGCATCGGCACGCCGCTCGTGGCCGTGCACGTGGCGTCGAAACAGAGCTTCAGGCCGGAAATGCCGCCACTCGTGGTCACGAAGGTCCACGCCGCGCCTGCGGAGTCGACCCACGCAGCAGGTTGAGCAAACACAGTTCCACCCTGTGGCACGTTGATCAGCTGAAGTTCGCCCCCCACGTGTGCCGGCGCGCCAGCGCCACTCATGTTGTCGAGATTGATCAGGCGGATCTTTGAATCTTTGCCACTCTGCATGCCGATATGCGGGACGGTGCTACCGACCGGAGCCTGCAGGATGGTCAGCGATACCGAACCGAGATCGGCGTCCTGATTTTGTAGTTGCTGATAGTTCGTCGGCGTGTAGCTGTCGCGCGGCAAGCCTCCGCCCATGCCGGTCCCATCGGGTGCCAGCGCGAGAACGCTGTCGGCCCAGTTGAATCCGTTGGTGGGAGCGTTCGCATTGAAAGGTCCGTTGCCGGTACTGACGTAGACCCTCTGCGTGGCGTCATTGAATACGGCACCGCCGCGGCCCCAGATGCCACTCTGCTTCGCTGCGCAGTCGGTCGACCCGGCAACGCCATTGAGCACGAAGTGGATGGTCTTGTCGCTGCAGAGTGAGTTGAACACCGTTTGCGCACCGCTGCCGAGGTCGATCGACGTGATGTGGCCCTGGTAGTCGCCACCGTCGCCGATGTAACCGTCGTTGACCGCATACAGATACGCATGATCGCCGGCAATCGCGATCGTCAGCCCGGACTGGCCCTTCTCCACCCCGGGCTTGAGCGTCGCAATCTGCGGCCATCCCCCGGTTACGATCTCGGTGCCGTCGCCGATCTGGTACTTGTGCACCTTGCCGTCGATGCCGTAGCTGTACACGAAATTGCCGCCCGGATCGATGGCTGGCGATGACGCGGTGGGCTGTGTCCCGGTCGTGGTCTTGAACCAGACCTGGACACCCGTCGCCGCATCGATCGCCATCAGCCGTCCATTCTCCGACAGTGCGAAGAGCAGGTCCCGGGTGCCATCGGGCGTGACGACGTTGCTCCGATACACCGGCGCACTGTCGACGTTGGCGGCGAGGTTCACCTGGTAAAGCCGGGTCAGTTTCGCAACATTCGACAAACTGATGGCCGTCTCCGCCACATTGTGGCCAGTGTGGGCGGCGTCATAGCCGAACTGCATCCAGTCCGCGCCCGACGCAGTACCCGTCGGAAACGAGCAGGCAGCAAGAAGACTCACGCAGAACAGTGATTGCATGCGCATTTCGAAGAACTCCGGGCGGTCGTGGATGCGTGGGCGATGCATCGTCAGGAAGCGGCATCTTACGCTGGCAGAACACGACGGGATCATTCTTGATTGCCATCCGCGACACGGTTGGCGTTTTTCGGCCTGAATGCAAAAGCAACATACGGCATGGTAGAAAAAGCCGTGAGTCAACCCGGGGAGTGGCGATGCAACGTGCAATTCTGAAGTATGTGGCGTGTGGACTCGTTCTGGGCGCGGCGACGACCCGCGCGGCCATCATCCCAGCCGACCTTGCGCTCGTGCGCTGGCCGGATGCGGCCACGAGTTTCGACAGCCCCATCGCGATTCGTTCGGCGCACGACGGGAGCGGTCGCGTGTTTGTGATCGAGCGCTGTTCGGATATCCGCATCGTGAAAAACGGCGTGCTGCTCGCAACGCCGTTTCTGTCCGTCAATGTGAGCTGCAATGGCGAGCAGGGCATCCTCGGACTCGCGTTCGATCCAG
>NZ_JBDSWZ010000181.1:0-5100 GCF_039926425.1 Dokdonella sp. | reverse complement strand
CGCGTTGTGCGCGAAAAGCGACAGACGCGCGTCGTGCGGATTTCTATCCTCACCATCCCGTGCGCGAATGGATGTCGATGTGAACGAAAATAAGGCAGGGCCATCGTTTCAGCTCACTCTTGATCCTGCGCTCGCGACGGCAACGGTCCAGGTTGACGCCAAACTTGACGCGCATGGAGTGGAGGATCTGGTCGCCGAGCTGGCACGGATGCGCGCGCGGATGACTCCTGCGGTTGCATCCAGACCGCCGAGCACTGAGCGCTCCAGTGAACGGACGAAACGTCACGGCGCTTGCCATTTCGCGGTGCAGGTCGATGACGCGGGCGAATGCCGGTTCTGGATTCGTCACGCCGGCGTCGGCTGGATCGCGTGCACGTTACCGCTTGCCGCGACGTTGCCGCTCGCCGATCTGTTCCGACGGGTGACGTCGAACTGCGCGAACGAACCTGCTTTTTTCGTGTTCGACCCCGCGGTGGCGTTTGACGACACGGCAATGTGATCGCCCTAATCGGCGGATCCGCCGAACGGGTATCCGTGCAGACTTCCGTTTTCGCGCCCGACACGCGGGTGCGCGCATCGACAGCGCCACGCGCGAGTGACGTCGGTTTCCGCTCGCGGAAAGGCCGTCAGTCGAATCCGTTGGCGAAGATCCGATCGAGGATCGAGCCGTACTCGAACGCTCCGATATCGCAGCGTGTTCCGGTGACGCGCACCGCTCCGCGCTGATCGGTCGGCATGTCCTCGCCATCATCGTCGACGCAGGACGAGCTGGCGAAGACGTTGTCGACCGCCTCGCTCCCCTCCAGCAGCGCGTGCGTGAACGTCGGTCCGCCGTTGTCGCGCAGGGGACCAATGCTCCCGGGAGTCACCCCACCCCACGGGCCATTGATGGTGCAGCCGCTCGGATCGCCGAATTCATTGAACCCCACCGCGTCCAGCGTGCCGGAGCAGTCGTCGTAGATCGGAGCATCGAAAAGGGTGTTGCCGGCGAAGAGCGTGTTGATGATGAGGAACTGCGCATCGAGGAAGGCACCAGCAAAAACGCCGCCGCCGATGCCGCCATTTTCGTCACGATCGTGGTCCGCGTCGTTGTTGATGATCGACGTGCTGTAGAGAGACGTTCGATAATTGCTGTAGATGCCGCCGCCATCCGTATCGGCCGCGTTGCCGCTGATCGTCCCGTTGACGATCCACAACTCGGCGGTATTGAACAGTCCGCCGCCGGAGCCCGGGCTTGCGAGATTGCCGCTGATCGTGCTGTCGCGGATGTGTGTGGGGCCGTAGACGTAGAGGCCGCCGCCGTACATCGCGGTGTTCGCGCGGATTGTGCTGCGCACGATCGTGAGGTCGCCCCCGCTGTCGATGCCACCGCCTTCGTCGGCATGGTTGTTTTCAATCGTGCTGTCCGCGATGGTCAGCGTGCTGCGGTTGAAGATGCCGCCTCCGAGCGAATTGCCTCCGCGCTGGCCATTGCGAATCGTGACGCCTGCCAGCCGCACCGTGCAGACGCCATCGATTGCGAGCACGCGGTCAAGCTGGTTGCCATCGATGATCGTGCGTCCGGCGCCGGCACCGATCAGCGACACCGTCAATCCGACGACGCTGGGCGCGACGATGTTGAGATCGCCGACGTCATCGCCGTTCGCTGCCGTCGGCGCGCGCGTGAGAATGTAGGTTCCGGCGGGAACCGAAATCACGCCGACTCCTGCGGGTGGCAGGTGGTTGACCTCCATGATCGCCGCGCGCAGCGAGCATGTGTTCGCGCCGGTGTGGCAGACGCCGTCAGCGGTGTTGTCGTCGACCAGGTCTGCCACGGTGTTGACGATGAACACTGCGTCGGCATGGGCCGTTGTGGTCATGGTCAATGCGCAGACGACGAGCCACAGCATTGATGTGGCAATCTTTGGGAATCCAGCAATCATTCGCGGTCTCCGATTCGTTGACGGCGCGCCGGTTTCCATCATCGGGAAAACGACCATCGCCACGATCTTCATACGGGAAGTCGCTGGCTGGACCGACACGGCCCTCCGCTCCGACACTGGTCGGCGTGCGCGGGACACGACCGTCGGCCATCGACCGCTGCGATCGTTTGCGCGACGCCGCTACGCGCTCACAGGCTTCCACGCGTCGGAGAAGACGCGCTGGAAATTGACGCCAAGCACCTTGTCGATCAGGCGTTCGCTCACGCCGGAGTCGGCAAGCGCATCCGCGATCACCGTATACCGGTCGGGGCGGTTGAGCCCGATGACGAATGGGGGTGGCCCTTCGCCGGGTGCGCCGACACCGCTGGCTTTGCGCGCTTCAATGTCCTTGTTCCACTCCGCCATGCTCTCGGGCGATGTGTCGAACGGCATCAGCAGCGCGTCGCTGCCGATCCCGACGTGGTCCTCGCCACAGATGTCCAGCGCGTGCCGCAGGTGGCGAATGTAGTCGGGCAAGGTTGGCTGATTCGGAGCCGGCACGAGGAATGACAGGTCGTAGATGCCGATCACGCCACCGCTGTCGGACACGGCACGCAACACGGTGTCGCTCTTGTTGCGCGGATGATCGTGGACGGCCGCGCAGCCGGCGTGCGTGATCAATCCAGGGCGCTTCGATGCGCCGAGCGCCGCCAGCGTCGACGGCTCGTCGCAATGACTGAGGTCGAGGGCCACCCCGAGCGCATTCATTCGTGCAACGGCTTCGCGGCCAAGCGGCGTCAGCCCGGTCGACGGCTGCGGCGTGAGCACACCGGACGCGAATGCGGATGGCCGGTTGTAGCACAGCTGCATCACGCGCACGCCGCGTGCGAAAAAGTGATCGATACGATCGACGCGCGACTCGAGCATGTCGACGCCTTCGAACGAATAGATGATGCCGACCTTGCCGCTGCGGTGCGCGCGCTGGAAGTCCGTCGCGCGTGCGATTTGCATGTAGACGGTTGCATTGAGGCGCAATGCGGCGTCGTAGCCGTCGAGCTCGGCGGAGGTCTGCTTGAAATCGCCGCTGCTGCCGCCGATCGTCGCCTTCAACGCCGTCAGACCGGAAGAGCGCACGGCACGCGCGGTCGCCTCGTCGAGTGGCGCGCTGTCATCCAGCGGTGGCACCAGATTGCCGTCGATGACGATGCCGGTGCGGCGACGGCGCGGCGCCTGCTTCGCCTCCAGTCGAGCGATCGAAGGAAGCACGAGCAGCGCGGCGAGGCTGGTCGTCTTCATGAGAAATCGGCGGCGTTGATGAAATGAACTCATTGGACGATCGTCTCGAATGCACACCGTGGTGCGATGAATGGCACTGCACGCAAACTTTGTGCCACGCCGTGGAACGCGCTCGAACGCCTTCAGCGCGGGCCGCAGGATGTCCGCGGTCAACGCGGACATCCTGCGGACACGATCTGGCCGGCCGCGCTCGTCCCGGAATCGATCGCTGTTGAGGTGTCACGATTCCAACCACTGCACCACCGGATGTGCGTGAGTCGGCCGACAGACATCGTCCGGCCTTGCGCGATTTCGGGATCACGCACGCCGCCGCCGGACGCGCGTGCGCGGCCGGCGTCGCGCTTCCACATCGGACAACCATCAGGCGCGCGTCAGCCCGACTGCATTCGGCCGATCCACTCATCGATCACGCGCTCGAGCAACGCCAGCGGCAACGATCCGTGCGTCAACACCTGGTCGTGGAATTGCGCGAGGACAAACTTCGTCCCAAGCGCCTGTTTCGCCCGCTCGCGCAGCTCCAGAATCTTCAGCATGCCGGCCTTGTACGCGAGCGCCTGGCCGGGCATCACGAAGTAGCGTTCAATTTCGGCGGTGACGTCGTTCTGCGCCATGCCGGTGTTGTCCATCATGTAGGCGATCGCCTGCTCGCGCGTCCAGCGCTTGTAGTGGATCCCGGAATCCACCACGAGACGGACCGCGCGCATCATCTCGTCGCGCAGGCGGCCGAGATTGTCGATCGGATCCTTCTCGAATCCGAGTTCCCACGCGAGCCGCTCGGAATACAGCGCCCAGCCTTCCGCGTAAGCGGTAAACGGCAACACGCGTCGAAAGAACGGCACACCCTTCAACTCCTGCGCGATCGAGATCTGGAAATGGTGACCGGGAATGCCTTCGTGGTAGGCAAGCGTGCGCATTGCGAATTTCGGCGTGTCGGTGGTGTCGCGCATGTTCGCGAAAAAGGTGCCGGGCCGCGTACCGTCGAACGAACCGGGTTCGTAGTACGCACCCGGTGCGGTTTTTTCGGCGAATTCCGGAACCGCCTTGACCTGCACTCCAAGCGTCGGACGCACGTTGAACGCATCACCGAGACCCGCATTCACCTCGTCGAGGATCGCCTGGTAACGCTTGAGCATCGCCGTCTTGCCCTCCGGCGTGTTGGCAAAGGTCGCGTCCGGACCGTGTGCGAGCTGTTGCACCCGCGCACCGATCGGGCCGTCCGCAAGACCCTGCTCGCGGAGGATGGCGTCCATCTCGGTGGTCACGCGCGCGACTTCGGCCAGACCAAGGCCATGCACCTGTTCCGGTGTCATGTCGGTTGTCGTGTGCTGCCGCACGCACCACGCGTAGTACGCGTCGCCGTCCGGAAGGCTCCACGCGCCCTCGTTGCGCTGCGCCTTCGGCTGCAACGCCGTGAAATACGCGATCAGGGTCTTGTAGGCGGGGTACACGCTTCCGTCGATCGCCTGCTCCACCTTCGCGAGCAGCGCGCCACGGTCGGATGCCGTGATCGCATCGGGCGCAATCTTGTCGAGCTTTTCCTTGAAGCTCACGTACAACAGGTTGTCCCGCGCAGGCTTCGCGATGAAACCGGTCATCTGCGTGAGCACCTCGTCGACGGTGAATTTCGGCGGGATCGCGCCTTTTGATTCGCGCAGTTTCAACCCTTCGATGACCTGATCGAACTTCGCCGGAAAACGGCCAAGGCGCTCGATGTAGGTGTCGGCATCGTGCGTGCTGTTGACCTGATGGGTCTGCGCCATGAAGTTCGGCAGGCTCGACTGGATGCCGAACATCTGGTTCACCGGAAAATCGAGGTCGCGGAAACGGTCGCCCTCGACCTGGATGGTCAGAAAATAATCCAGTACGTCGTAGGACAGCTTGCCGTCCTGATCGAGCGCGTCGC
>NZ_JBDSWZ010000180.1:0-6762 GCF_039926425.1 Dokdonella sp. | reverse complement strand
GCCGGCGCGCTGCGACGGTGGCTGGAGCCGTCGTCGGCGGTGCAGTGGGCAACAACGTCGCACGGGGTGAAGACCGCTACTACTCGGACACCGAGCGGCATTGCCGTACGGTCCAGGGAGTTTCGGAGGAACGCCGCGTCGTCGCCTACGATGTGCAGTATCGATATCGCGGCGATGTCTACATGTCGCGCGTCAACTACGACCCCGGCGATCGCATGCGCGTTCGGGTCAGCATTGAACCCGTCGAATGACCATAGCCCGCGTGCGTGACACCACCCGTGCTGTTGCACCGCGTCGCATTTGTGGTTAACGTCCGCAAATGACCTCCACCTTGTCACGCCCGCAAATCGTCACCAGCGCCCGTATGGCTGCCGGGATGACGTCGCGTGCGCGTCGACCGGAAATGCCACTTTCCGCCGGGTAGGCTGTCGCACACGCGTTACGTGAATCGACGAAAAACCCGGCCGCTGCGCCGGGTTTTTTCGTTGCAGGTTCCGTTTTCAACATCCGCTCGATCGCATCCGCTGCCCCCGCTGCGATCGGACAACAGCCACCCAGAGAGAGCCTCCGCAAGATGACGATTCGCCACTTTCTCAGTACGCAGGACTGGTCGCGCCCGGAGCTCGACGCGTTGCTTGACCGCGCCGCCGCATTCAAGCGAACCCGTGAGGGGCGCGAACTTCAGGGCAAGTCCATCGCCCTGCTGTTCTTCAATCCGTCGATGCGCACGCGCACCAGCTTCGAGCTCGGAGCGTTCCAGCTCGGCGGGCACGCGATCGTGCTGGCGCCCGGCAAGGACGCGTGGCCGATCGAATTCGACGTCGGTTCGGTCATGGATGGCGACACCGAGGAACACGTTGCGGAAGTGGCGCGCGTGCTGTCGCGGTATGTCGACTTGATTGCCGTGCGCGCGTTTCCGAAATTCCAGGACTGGGCGGTCGACCGCGAGGATCGGGTGATCCAGGCGTTCGCCAGGTACTCGACGGTGCCGGTGATCAACATGGAGACGATCACGCATCCCTGCCAGGAGCTTGCGCACATCCAGGCATTGCAGGAACGCTTCGGAAAGGATCTGCGTGGACGCAAATACGTGCTGACGTGGACCTATCATCCGCGTCCGCTCAACACGGCCGTCGCAAACTCGGCGCTGCAGATCGCAACCCGCTATGGAATGGACGTGACGCTGCTGTGTCCCACGCCCGACTACCTGCTCGATTCGCGCTACATGGAGTTTGCGCGCAGCAATGTCGCGGAGAACGGCGGTTCGCTCACCGTCAGCCATGATCCGCAGACGGCATATCTCGGCGCCAACATCGTCTATGCGAAGAGTTGGGGCGCATTGCCGTACTTCGGGAATTGGGCCAACGAAAAGCCGATTCGCGATGCCCACAAGCACTTCATCGTCGACGAAGCGAAGATGGCGCTGACCGACCACGGTGTCTTCAGTCACTGCCTGCCGCTGCGCCGCAACGTGAAGGCGACCGACGCGGTGATGGACTCGCCAGCGTGCATCGCGATCGACGAAGCGGAGAATCGCCTGCATGTCCAGAAGGCGTTGATGGCCGCGTTGGTTGCGCCGTCATCGCAATCGGGCTGAAGCCATCGCTTTCCGCCGCACGCACCGCTTGATTCACCACAGGAACCATCATGTCCGATTCTCGTCCTTCCGATCCTGCACTGCCGATTCCCGGCAAAAGCATCGTGCTCGCGTTTTCCGGCGGCCTCGACACGAGCTTTTGCGTGCCGTATCTCAAGGAACGCGGATGGGACGTGCATACCGTGTTCGCGGATACCGGCGGTGTCGATGCTGACGAGCGCGCGTTCATCGAGCAGCGGGCGCACGAACTTGGCGTGGCGTCGCACGTCACGGTCGACGGCGGACCGTCGATCTGGAACGGGTTCGTAAAACCGTTTGTGTGGGCGGGCGAGGGTTACCAGGGCCAGTATCCGCTGCTCGTGTCCGATCGCTACCTCATCGTCGACGCGGCACTCCAACGCTGCGTGGAGATCGGTACCCGCGCGATTGCGCACGGGTGCACCGGCATGGGAAACGACCAGGTTCGGTTCGACCTTGCGGTGAAGGCGCTTGGCGACTACGAGATCGTTGCGCCGATCCGCGAAATCCAGAAGGAGCACACCGAGGTCCGCGCGTACGAGCAGAAATATCTGGAGGAACGCGGCTTCGGCGTCCGTGCGAAGCAGAAGGCCTACACCATCAACGAAAATCTTCTCGGCCTGACCATGTCGGGGGGAGAAATCGATCGCTGGCAAGCGCCGGGCGAAGGGGCGCGTGGCTGGTGCAAGACGAGGGCGGAGTGGCCGACGCAGCCGTTGCGCGTGAAGCTCAGGTTCGAAAAAGGCGAAGCGGTAGCGCTCGACGATGCGCCAATCGACGGGCATCTGTTGCTTGCGAAACTCAACGCGCTGTTCGCCGATTACGGCGTCGGCCGGGGCGTGTATACAGGCGACACGACGATCGGCCTCAAGGGTCGCATCATCTACGAGGCGCCCGGGTTGACCGCGTTGCTTGCGGGGCATCGGGCGCTTGAAGAAGCGGTGCTGACCAAGCAGCAGAACCGCTTCAAGCCCGAGGTTGCGCGAAAGTGGGTCGAGCTCGTGTACGAAGGGTTCTTCCATGATCCGCTGAAGATCGATCTTGAAGCGTTTCTTGCAAGCAGCCAGTCGTGCGTGAACGGCGAGGTCACCCTCGAAACCTTCGGGGGCGTCGTCACCGCTGTGGCGATCGATTCGCCGCACCTCCTCAACGCGAAGGGCGCGACGTATGCGCAGGCCGCGGATTGGGGCGTCGCCGAAGCGGAAGGCTTCATCAAGCTGTTCGGCATGAGCAGCACGCTGTGGGCCGAAGTCAACCGCAAATAAAAAAAGACGGTCGCCAAATCAACCAGACACACCATGATCGAAACCGTCCTCCAACACCTCGAAGCCCTCGTCGCGTTCGACACGCGCAATCCGCCGCGCGAGATCGGCACTGGCGGCATCTTCGATTACCTGCGTGCGCATCTGCGGGACTTCCGCATCGACGTGGTCGACCACGGCGCAGGGGCTGTGTCGATGCTCGCGGTGCGCGGTGCACCCAGGCGCGTGTTCAACGTGCATCTGGATACCGTTCCTTCGTCGCCGGCATGGAGTGCCGATCCGCACGTGCTTCGCGTGACGGACGATCGAGCGATCGGCCTTGGCGCGTGCGATATCAAGGGAGCCGCGGCTGGATTGCTCGCTGCTGCCGCGGCGACGACGGCTGACGCAGCATTCCTGTTCAGTACCGATGAGGAAGCCAACGACCCGCGGTGCATCAGCGCGTTCCTCGCCAGCGATCACAGCTTTGCCGAAGCGGTGATTGCCGAACCAACCCAGTGCGAAGCCGTGCTCGCGCATCGCGGTATTGCGTCGGTGCTGATGAAATTCCGCGGATCCGCGGGACATGCGTCTGGCACAGACGCGATGCGGGCGAACGCGCTGCATCACGCGATGCGCTGGGGTGGCGGTGCGCTCGCGTTCGTCGAATCGCAGGCCCACGAACGCTTTGGCGGTCTTACCGGACTGCGTTTCAACGTCGGCAAGGTCGAAGGCGGGATCAAGGCGAACATGATCGCGCCCTCCGCAGAGGTGCGATTCGGCTTCCGCCCGTTGCCATCGATGTCGATCGATGGACTGCACGACTGCTTCCGCTCGATCGCCTCCGCCGATGTCATCGAGAGTTACCAGGAAACATTCCGCGGGCCGTGTTTGCCCGGCGGCGAAGGGGCCGACGCTGAGACACGGCGTCTCCAAGCACGCGATCTCGCCGACGCACTGGACCTGCCTATCGGAAACGCTGTCGATTTCTGGACCGAAGCGTCACTGTTTTCCGCAGCGGGATTGACATCGATCGTGTTCGGCCCCGGCGACATTGCTCAAGCGCACACGGCGGACGAGTGGGTCGCTCTCGACCAGCTCGCCAGCGCCGCAGCCAGCTATCAACGTCTCTTGGGCGCCTGATTCATGCACTCACGTTCACGCGGATGTCGTCGCACAATCCTTTCGAGCGCCAATCGACAATGACCGACACGCGCACCACGATCGTCCGACTGCTGTCCAGCATGGCCAGCACGAAAGAGATCCAGCAGTACCTCAAACGCTTTTCGCAGCTCGACGCGGCGCGCTTTGCCGTGGTCAAGGTGGGCGGCGCCGTCCTGCGCGACGAACTCGATGCGCTGGTGTCGTCGCTTGCGTTCCTGCAGCAAGTCGGCCTCACGCCGATCGTCGTGCACGGCGCGGGGCCGCAGCTGGACGAGCGCATGCAGGAAGCCGGAATCGCGAAGCGCACCATCGACAACCTGCGTTTTACCGACGAGCCGGTGCTCGCGGTCGTGCGTCAGGTGATGCGGCACGAAAACCTCAAACTCGTCGAGGCGCTGCAGGATCAAGGTGTCAGAGCAACGTCGATCCAATCCGGTGTGTTCGAAGCGCAGTTCCTGGATCGCGACGTGTATGGTCTCGTTGGCAAAGTGACGCGCGTCGACATCGACGGGATCCAGGCTGCGATCAAGGTCGGTTCGATCCCGGTGATTGCGTCGATCGCGGAAACCAGCGGTGGCCAGATCGTCAACGTCAACGCCGATTTCGCTGCGAATGAGCTGGTGCAGGTGCTGCAGCCGTACAAGATCGTGTTTCTCACCGGAACCGGAGGGCTGCTTGACGACCAGGGCAGGGTGATCGATTCGATCAACCTGTCCACTGAATACGAGCATCTGATTGCACAGCCGTGGATCAACGGTGGCATGCGGGTGAAGCTCGATCAGATCCGCGACCTGCTCGACAATCTGCCACCGTCTTCTTCGGTGTCGATCACGCGACCGTCAGAGCTCGCCAAGGAACTGTTCACGCACAAGGGTTCGGGCACGCTCGTGCGTCGCGGAGAGCGTGTGCTGAATGCGACGTCGTGGAACGAACTGGACGTGAAACGTCTGCGTGAACTGATCGAGTCGGCGTTTGGTCGACGACTGGTCGCGGATTATTTCGATCGCACGCCGCTGCTGCGCGCGTACGTCAGCGAAAACTATCGCGCGGCGGTCATCCTCACCAACGAAGGTGGCCGCCCTTACCTCGACAAGTTCGCCGTGCTCGACGATGCGCAGGGCGAAGGACTTGGCCGCGCGGTGTGGCAGGTGATGCGCGATGACCATCCGCGCCTGTTCTGGCGTTCGCGCAACGGAAATCCGGTCAATCCGTTCTACTACGCGGAAAGTGGCGGTTGCTACAAGGACGAGCGCTGGAAAGTGTTCTGGTACGGCATCGAGGATTTCGACGAGATCCGCTGGTGCGTCGAGCATTGCCGGTCTCGACCCGCGACGCTGCTGGAATGAGGGTGCGTACTGCGTTCTCGGATGGTGCAGGCTTGCTCGCGCGTGACAATGGATTCCCGCATCCGCGGGAATGACGTCGTCAATGATGTGACAAGGCGCAGCGCTCACCGATATTCTCGAACGACATCCTGAAACCGGCGTCATTCCCGCGAAGGCGGGAATCCATCGACCATGTGAATCAACGCGTATGAGCAGCAGTCCAAAAACGATCGGCATCGTCGGCGCACGCGGACACACCGGGGTTGAACTCATCCGCCTCCTCGCGCGCCATCCGTCGTTCGAGCTCGCGTTCGTTTCCTCGCGCGAGCGCGCCGGAGAGCGCGTGCACGACCATGTCGTCGACCACGTCGGTGACCTGCGCTATGAGAATCTCGACCACGATGACGTTGCGTCGAAGCGCGTCGACGCCGTGATCCTCGCGTTGCCGAACGGGAAGGCGAGTCCGTTCGTGAAAGCGATCGACGCGGTCCGCCCGGACACGGTGATCGTCGATCTGTCGGCCGACCATCGGTTCGACGAGCGCTGGTACTACGGCTTGCCGGAATTGACCCGCGGGCAGTCCGCCGGGAACAAGCGCATCAGCAACCCGGGCTGCTATGCAACGGCGATGCAACTCGCAATCGCGCCGCTGAAGGACGACCTCGCTGCGCCCCCGGCATGCTTCGGCGTCTCGGGATATTCCGGCGCAGGAACCACCCCGTCGGATCGGAACGACCCGCAAAGGCTGCTCGACAATCTGATGCCGTATTCACTGGTTGGGCACGTCCACGAGGCAGAGGTTTCGCGGCAGCTGGGGATCCCTGTCGAATTCATGCCACACGTGGCGCCGCACTTCCGCGGCATCACCATGACGGTGAACGCGTGGCTGCAGCACGCAACCACGCGCGACGAGATCGTTGCGCGCTATCAGACCTTCTACGCGAATGAGCCGTTGATCCGGATCGTCGACGATGCACCGTGGGTCAGCGCGGTTGCCGGAAAGCACCACGTTGACATCGGCGGCTTCGCATTGGCCGCGGGCGGCCGGCGAGTTGTCATTGTCGCGACGCTCGACAATCTCCTGAAGGGCGCCGCGACGCAGGCGCTGCAAAATGTGAATCGCGCATTCGGTTTCGACGAGCGGGAGGGAATCGTGCAACCGTGACGTGCGCGTGCTGCACGATCCATTTTTTCCAACCCGCTTCGAGAATTCTTCCGTGCGTCCGTCCCGCTATTTCGACCCAACAATCAAGTACGTTCCCGCCGACGCGCTGGTCGCTCCATTCGAGGTCGGGATTTTTGGTCGACGAAGCGATCGCATCGGTCCTGCATCACGGTTGGCAACAAGGTGAATCCGAATGAGTGATCTTCTCTGGCAGAAATCCGGCACGCACACCGACGAGCGAATCATGCGATT
>NZ_JBDSWZ010000179.1:0-14767 GCF_039926425.1 Dokdonella sp. | reverse complement strand
CAGTTCCACTCGCGCGATGGCGTCTACGTGCATGCCTACCGCACCCAGCCGATGTGGAAGTTTGCGCTGGATCTGGATCGTGCCAAGCGCACGATGGTGAGTGGCTGATGGCCCGAATCAAGTCAGTGGAAGGCAACGCCCGCCGCATGTTGTCACTGTGGCAGCCACCCGTACACGCAGGTACACCGATAGGTGTGCTGGCGACGACCTTCACGCTGGATACGGCGCTGTTCGAAGAAGAATGCTTGGCGCGATTCGCTGATGTGCAGAGCGATCCACGCCGGGACGGTGCGCTGTACCGGATCGAGCGCGAGGAAAAGCTAGCGTCGTTGTTGTGTGCGGCTGTTGTGGCCGACATCCATCACGCGGCTGGGCGTCGCAGTCTGCGTTGGGACTTGCTGGCTGCACGACCCGCCAGCGGCGTAATGCACGCCAAGATCAGCCTGCTGGTGTGGCATGACTTGGTGCGGGTGATCGTGGCCTCGGCCAACCTCAGCGTCGATGGGTATCGCCGTAATCAGGAAACGGCGACGGTGCTGGAATTTGACCGCCGCTCCGCGGATCGCATGCTGCTGGACCCGCTGTTGGAATATCTACGCGGGATAGTGGGGCTTTGTCGTGGTGTGGCGACGCAACGAGCGTATTTGCTGCTGGACTGGGTGACAGAGAACCTGCCGCAGACCACGGCGCCGGGCCGTGGGCTGCAGCGCCGGCTGATACTGCTGGGACCAGATCACAAGAACCTGTTCGACCAGCTCGACGAATACTTGCCTGCGCAGCGACCGGAAACTGCGGATGTGGTGTCGCCATTTTTTGACGAATCACTACGCAGCACGGGGCCAGAGCATCGCTTGTGGTCGATGCTGCGCCAGCGCGGTGACGCGCGGCTGCGATTGCACGTGGCTGGCGAATATGCCGCCGAAACCGGACGCTGGCGTTTGCAGGTGCCATCCGATGTGCGCAGCAGCGAACCGTCAGGGCGCGATGGCGCGGTGCTTTCACTGCACCCGATTCCCGTGAGCGGGGTGCCGACGGAGAGCGGCCCTGAGAGGCGGCCGCTGCATGCCAAGATGTTGACGTTGTGCCATCCGGGTTGGGCGGCGTGGCTGGTTGGGTCGAGCAATTTCACGTCGGCGGGCACCGGGCTCGCACCATATCGGCGCAACTACGAGGCCAATGTCCTGCATTTCGTCCGCGCCGGACACGACGACGCGCTGTACCGCCAGCTTGAGACCGGCGGTCTGCGTGGTGGTGCCGCGATCGCCACCGAGGCACCCGTGGATTTTGCCCCGGCCTTCGACGCCGATGACTCGGAGGGTGGTGGTCCACCGCCGCTGCCAGCGTTCTTTGCGGAAGCCGAGTTGCGTGCGGGAGCTCAGGACCATTACGTGCTCGGTTTGCAGTTTGCAGCCGGCGCGTCGCCGGCTGCATGGTCCGTGCGCAGGGACAGCGAGACGCTTTACGATCGTCAGCGCTGGGACAATGACGGGCAAGCCGATGCCATTGAGATTTTGCTGACGAAACAGGGGCCGCCGCCATCACTGTTGCAAGTGGAATGGCGTGACGCGGCAGACGCGTTGTGCACGGTGGACTGGCCGGTCAACGTCCAAGCCGCCGATGCGCTGCCAGCGCCGCAGGAGTTGCACGGACTGACCTTGACGGCATTGCTGGAGCTGCTCAGCTCGGCACGGCCGCTGCACGAAGTAATGCGCGACTGGTTACGCCGCCAGCCTGATGACGATGACTCCGACGGCTTGCAAGGCGTGGAACTTGTAGATCCTCACAAGAAAGTCGACACCAGCAGCTTCCTGATCAAGCGTGTGCGTCGTGCTTGCGGTGCGTTGCAGGCACTGCGGCAATCCCTGGAGCGACCCGTGCTGTCGGAGGCCGCTTTGGCTTGGCGGCTGCACGGGCCGGTTGGTGCCATTGCGGTGGTGGAGGCAATACAACGACAGAGTGACCCTGCGCTGCCAGACGAGTGGGCGTTTTTGCTACTGGAACTGGTGTGCGAGTTGGCGGCGGTACGGCTGATGCAGGCAACTGGTCAGCCTGCTCCTGCTGCCTTGCAGGCAAAGCTGGATCTGTTCGTCGGATCGCTGCGCGGTCGCCTGGATCTGGCACTGCGCGAGGCGTCTGAATCCTTGCGTGCCTATGCCGAGGCGGCCATGAAGGAGAGTGACCTTGTCCTTGCCTGACTCGCTCAATCTGTATGTCCGGGGCAGGATCTCGCCGGAAGATGCTGCGCGACAGACGCGTTCCGCGCAGGCCACTCTGGATCGCTTCGTTGAGCAGCCGGGAGTGATCCTCGGCGACGAAGTAGGCATGGGCAAGACCTTCGTGGCACTGGCTGTGGCAGCAGCGCATGTAGTGCGCAATCCCAATCGCCCCGTTGTCATCATGGTGCCGCGTGGCGTGGTGGGAAAATGGGAGCGCGACGCCGACACGTTCAGCAGCGCATGCCTCAGTTCACCGAAGGAGCGTGCGAAATTTCGGGTGGGCGTCGCGGAAACCGGCGTCGATTTCCTGAAGCTGCTCGACGACCCGCCTTCGACGCGCGCCACCGTCATTGTCCTGGCGCACGGCGCATTGAACCGGAAACTTGGCGACGCGTGGTCGAAACTTGCCTTACTGCAGGCGGCGATAAAAGGCCGGCAAGGTGTATATGCGCTGCGCCAACGGGTGGCACGCTGGGCCGGCAAAATCCTGGGCATGAGTAGTCGGACTTCCCCGGAGCTGATAGGGCGGTTGCTTCAGGCGCCGCCGGCAGCGTGGAAACGTATTTTGGTAGAACACGGCGTGCTTGATCAGACAGCCGATGATCCGGTGCCTGATTTGTTTGTGCGGACGCTGCAGAAACTGGATCTGTCTGCAGTCTATCGGTGCGTGGTGGAAACCTTACCTGAGCGCTCGTCGGCAACGATCAATCAGCGCCTGACGGATGCCCGACGTGTTCTGGACGCTGCGGGAGAAGGTGGGTTCGCAGCTGTCTGGCGTGAAGTGCTGGCAAGGATGCGACTGACTTTGCCGTTGCTGGTGCTGGACGAAGCGCATCGTGCGCGACACGGGGGCACCCAGCTTGCCCAGTTGTTCCATGATGCAAGGGACAGCGAAGATGCCTTGGTCGGCCCGCTGGCCCACCGCTTTGATCGGATGCTGTTTCTCACGGCAACGCCATTCCAGCTTGGACATACCGAGTTGTGCCAGGTGCTGTCGCGCTTCGACGCCATTGCTTGGAAAGGTGCAGAAGCACCCGCCATGGGACGCGAGGCGTTCAATACCGCGATTACCGCGCTTGCTGGCGCATTGGGTGTCATGCAACTGGCGACTGTGGGGATGGAACAGAGCTGGAAGCGGCTGCTGCCGCCGGATTTGGAAGAAGCTGTCCGTGAACATGGTGGCGCATGGTGGCAGCGTGCCGGCCATGCTGACGATCCCGCCTGCTTTGGCGTGACCAATGAGAGGTTGCGTTCGCTCATGCTGGCATTCGCTAACGCGCATGACGCCATCCGTAGGGCAGAAAAGCAACTGCGCCCCTGGCTGTTGCGCAGTGCGTGGCCCCTGCAACTTCCACCGCCGCATCAGCACACGCTGCGGCGGCGGCGCATTGAAGGTGAGGCCGTTCTGGGCGAAACAGAGGATTGCGTTAACGATCCACACGGTGGCTTGAAGGTACGTGGAGAAAATGCGCTGCCCTTCCTTCTGGCAGCACGAATACATTCACCACTTACTCTTGGACGGCTGTTTGCTGAAGGCATCGCGTCCAGTTACGAAGCACTGTTGGACACGCATCGTGAGGTGGACGCCGCCAGTTCGCCCATCGCCCGTGACGACATGGTCGTGCCGGGCGCCTGGCATCTCTCCCGATTGCGTGATTGCGTGACCGAAATAGGTGGCCAAGGCCGCAGTCGCCACCCCAAGGTTCACGCAACGGTGGAGCTGGCAATGTCGCTGTGGCGCCGCGGCGAGAAAGTTCTGATCTTCTGTCATTACCGACAGACAGGGCGCGCGCTCCACCAGCGACTATCCGAAGCCATGCTGGACGAAACCCGCAGGCGCGCAGCCGAAAAACTTGGTTGCGAGGAAGCCGCGGTGGAGCAGGAACTGCAAAGCTTCATCAACCGGCTGGATCGTGATCGTGCGGCCGACGTGATGACGATTGTTGACGCGATGCTGGCCGAGTTTCCAGTTCTTGGCGAGGCAGCGACACGTGAGAGCATTCTTGATGTCGTGCTGCGATTCATTCGCACGCCAACTTTCCTCGTACGGTTTGCCAATCTGGATACAAGTCTGGAACGACCGCAATGGGTCGAAGGGATATTCGACAGTACTGACGAATCCAGTCTGAGTTTCCGTGCGGTGGTGCGGCAATTCCTCGATTTCCTCGCGAACCGCTGCGGCGAGGCAGAACGCAAGGAATGTCTGGCCGCGCTGGGAAAGATCCAGACCGGGTCCCATGCTGGTGCGGAGGAGGATGCTTCATTCAGCGATGACGAGGTTCCATCGGGTGCGCGTGCGCGGTTGGTGGCCAACGTGCGCCGCGTATACGGCGATACCCGGGAGGAAACCCGGGATCGCATCATGCTGACGTTCAATACTCCGTTCTATCCGGAGATCCTGATTGCCAGCAGTGTGATGGCAGAAGGTGTGGATCTGCATCTGAATTGCCGACATGTCATTCATCACGACTTGGACTGGAACCCCAGTGCGCTGGAACAACGCACCGGACGCATCGACCGACTGGGTTGCAAAGCGGAGCAGGCTGGCCGATCCATCCGCGTATACCTGCCCTATGTCGAAGGCTGTCAGGACGAGAAGATGTTTAGGGTAGTCATGGATCGCGAACAGTGGTTTGGCGTGGTGATGGGTGCCGACGAATCTTTACGGCGGATGCTTACCGCAAACGATTGGGAAGTAGAGCGCCAAGTTGAGGGGCCGCTGGTGCCGCAGGCAATGATGGAGACTCTGCGACTGCGACTTGATGTCGCGTGAGGGTGGACAGACCCCATAGCCACGAGTAGGTCTCAGTTGCCCATGGTGGCAGGCAAGAAACGCCCTTTCGGTTTAGTGAATGCCGAATATGCTCACTCTAAGTGAGCTTTCGGTCATATCGGTAAACAGGCTAAATAGGCAGACGAGCCATCTGACGGGCAGGGGAGTTCTATGAAGGAAGACCATCTCGAATCCGTCTGTCTGGACTGGCTGGCTGAACTCGGCTGGACTTGCGTGCATGGCGACGACGTTTCGCCGGGTGGTGTGCAGTGCGATCGCGCCAAGTATTCGAACGTGGTGTTGATGTCACGTTTGCGTGCGGCGACAGTGCGACTGAATTCCGGATTGAGTGCAACGGAAGTCGACGAAGTGGTCGACAAGTTGTCCGGCTATGGCGCGCAGTCGCTGGTAGACGGCAACAAGGAGCTCTACGACTGGCTGCGCAACGGAGTGCCGGTGCAACGCATCGAAACCGACGGCACGCGAGCGGTGCTGCGCGCGCTGGTGATCGATTGGGCGGGCACCAATGATCTGCTCGCGGTGCAGCAGTTCACCGTGCACGGCCTGAAGGTACGTCGACCGGACATCGTGCTGTTCGTCAACGGCTTGCCGCTGGTCGTGATCGAGCTGAAGAACCCTGCCGACATCAATGCGGACATCGAAGCGGCTTGGAATCAGATCCAGACTTACAAGACCGATATTCCGCAGCTGTTCTACTTCAATCTGCTCAACGTTATTTCCGATGGCACGGTGGCGCGTTACGGCTCACTGAGCGCCGATTTTGGGCGCTATTCCCGTTGGCGTCTGCTCGCCGGCGAGAAGGTCGCGAAGGGGCGGCTGGAGCTGGAAGTGCTGATGCTCGGCCTGTTCGAGTCGCGCACACTGCTGACATTCTTTCGCAGCTTCGTCGCCTTCGGTGGGGCCGACGGCGGCGCAAGCTTCAAGATCATTGCGCAGTGGCACCAGTACCACGGCGTGCAGAAGGCGGTAGCGCGCGCAGTCGACGCATTGCTGCACAAGAAGGATGGAAAAGGCGGCGTCATCTGGTTCACGCAGGGGTCGGGCAAGTCGCTGCTGGCGCTGTTCTACGTGATGGCGCTGCGCGACCACCCCGAGTTTCGCAACCCCACCGTGGTGTTGGTGACTGATCGCAACGACCTCGATGGGCAGTTGTACGAGACGTTTGCCGACTGCTCGTGGTCGCTCCGCGGGACGCCGCAACAGGCGGAGAGTCGCGACGATCTAAGAGACAAGCTCTCACAGGTGCAGGCGGGTGGGATCATTTTCACCACCATCAACAAATTCGCGCCGGAAGCGGGCACAACCAAGGTGCCGGTGCTGTGCGACCGATCCAACGTGATCGTCATTGCTGACGAGGCGCACCGTACTCAATACGGATTCCGGGCTGATCTCGACACGCAGACTGGCAAGACAAAATATGGCCTCGCCAAGTACATGCGCGATGCGTTGCCCAACGCAATCTATCTGGGCATGACCGGCACGCCGGTGAGCCTGGACGATCGAGACACCGAAGCGGTGTTCGGCTCCTACGTCGACGTATACGACATGATCGCTGCGCAGGACGACCACGCCGTGGTTCCGGTCAGCTACGAGTCGCGGATCATTGAACTGCGTTTCAACGAGGCCGAGAAGCAGGCCTTGATGGACGAATTTCTGGACGTGACCGATGACGAGGACGAGAGTCAGCAGAGCCGTACCGTCAGCAGGTTGACACGGCTGGAAGCACTCGCGATGGCAGAGGGTCGTCTGGACGTACTGGCGGAGGACCTCGTCGCGCATTGGGAGGCGCGAACGGAGGCGATGGCGGGCAAGGCGATGATCGTTGCGATCTCGCGCGAGGCGGCGATCGGACTTTACGACGCCATCGTTAAGCTTCGTCCGGACTGGCAGAGCAACGACATCAATCATGGCCGCATCAAGATCGTGATGACTGGAAGCTCGGCTGATCCTTCGCATTTTCAGCCGCACCGCACGGACAAGCCGCAACGAAAGCTGCTTGAAAAACGCTTCAAGGACGCCGCGGATCCGCTTGAGGTGGTGATCGTACGAGATATGTGGTTGACCGGCTTCGATGCACCGCCGGTGCACACGTTGTACGTCGACAAGCCGATGAAGGGCCATGGCCTCATGCAGGCCATCGCTCGGACCAATCGCATCTGGAAGGACAAGCCGGGGGGATTGATCGTCGACTACATCGGTA
Source organism: Dokdonella sp. (assembly GCF_039926425.1). Classification (GTDB taxonomy): domain Bacteria; phylum Pseudomonadota; class Gammaproteobacteria; order Xanthomonadales; family Rhodanobacteraceae; genus Dokdonella_A. The sequence goes on along the minus strand of NZ_JBDSWZ010000179.1, from coordinate 7,557 downwards.
TTGGCGAGGAATTGAAGAAAGCGATCAAGCAGTACACGAAGGACGCTGGGGCTGAGCGCGAGCCAGTCGATACCTCCGGCCAGGCGTTACACATTCTGCTCGATACTCTCGACGTCATTCGGAGTGAGTTCTTTCGCGGCTTCGAGTACGACGGTATCGCCAATCCGAAGAAGGCGTTGGCGATGCTGGGTCCGGCTATGGAGCACGTGCTTCAAGTCAATCCGAAGGTCGATGAAAACGGTCGCAACCTCGGACTACGCAGCTACCTCGATCAGGTCGCGAAGCTCACGACTGCGCAAGCACTTGCGGGCACGCAACCGGCGGCGATGGCGGTGCGTGAAGAAATTGCTTTCTTTCAGGCCGTACGCGTTTGCCTGATCAAGCTCACACGATCCGGTGCGACCCGTTCGCGGCTTGAAAAGGAAGCGGCGTTGCGACAGCTTGTCGCCAAGGGTGTCTTGGTCGAGGGCGTGAAGGACGTCTTCGGCACGCTTGGACTCGCGAGGCCGGATATCTCATTGCTGGACGACCACTTCCTGGCGCAGATCAGAGCGATGCCCACCAAGAATCTTGCCGCTGAACTGCTGGAGCGTCTGATTGCGGACATGGTCAAATCGCGGGGTCAAAAAAACGCGATGCAGGGCAAGGAGTTCACGCAGAAGCTTGAAGAAGCAATCGCGAAATATCAGAACCGCGGGCTCACAACTGTTGAGGTCATCGACAAGCTGATCGAGCTCGCCAAAGAGATCAACGCCTCCAAGCCGCCGGAGGGCCTGACGGAGGAGGAGTTCGCGTTCTACCAGGCGCTCTGCGAGAACGAATCGGCGGTGCGGGAGATGGGCCATCCAGTTCTCCGCGCCCTCGCACAAGAACTCACCGACAAGCTGCGCAATTCCGCAACGATCAACTGGCAGAACCGGAAATCATCACGAGCGCGAATGCTTGTGATGGTGAAAGTGCTGCTGGCCAAGCACAAGTACCCACCCGACGCGCAGCCGAATGCGACTGAAAAGATCATCGCGCAGGCGGAGTTGTTGGCCGACACTTGGGCGTTTGAGGCGAATTGAACCCATGGGCGAGATTTTTCTTCGCCGATTTCGCGCCGCGCGCCGTGTGCTATCTGCCTGCAAAGTGCAGACTTTCGAGAACTCATGGACTACGTTCGGAAGTATGTCATTCGAACATGAGTGATGAATTCGTTGAAAATCTTACCGGCAGAGAGCCAAGTCTCGGCGGCTGACGATCTCGTTTTCGTCGGGGTCAAGAGGATGATTGTCGCAACTGGGCAGTATTGAATGAGTCGCGAATTGCTTGAAGCCATCAGGCCACGGAAAAAGCTGCGTGTGATGGATCTCGTCCATGCAGCGGGTATCGACGACAGTGATTGGACGAATTTCAAAGGACCAAATCCCTCGACCAACCCCAAATATTGCTATGAGTGGGCATTTGTCGACGGAGAAAGAGTTGTCGTTCTCAATCTATGGTTCGACAGCATGGAGGTGGATGGCAGTGGGATCATTTTCCAACGTCTCAATTTCCAAAATCTCGCAACGAAGCTAGAGAGCGAGGGTCGGCATTCAAACTGGTCGCGTCGCGCTCGTCGTCTGGATCTGGCCTTTCAGGCTGCAGCGAAGTTAAGACTGCCCGTTCGAGTGATCGTAAACGATGGCAATAGGAGAGACACCGAGCGCGATCCCGACAAGGCGTCTCAGGTCAAGCGACGAATCCTCGACGACCAAGTGTGGTCAGTTGCGGAGTACAAATGGGAGACAGGTGACTGTTTGCTTGTGCGGGGCATCGATCCTCGAAAGTTTCTGGATCAATTTTCGCTTCTCGATTTTGGGGCCGCGCCGGACAAGGGAAGGTCTGAACAAGCCTTCGTCTGCATCGTGTGAGAGCCTCTGGCTCAGGAAACGCGTTTCAGAATCGCCTTGCGAGTTGGAAAGGGCATTTTTATCGTTTACAAGCCGTATTTTCGGCTCAGTTCGCAAACTGCGGACGCAATGAACCTGTCATCGCCATCAACTTTTTTCGCGCCATCCAAAGATTGGACAATGCGAACAGGGTGACCATTTGCGAGGCGTTCTTTGCCAATCCGCGGAAGCGCGCCTTCACCATTCCGAATTGGCATTTGACCACGCGGAACGGATGCTCACCGCGAGCGCGAATGCGCGCCTTTGCCGTTTCGCGTTTCTCCGCCGCAGCTTTCGCGCGCCCTTCCTTCATCGCCTTGATCGTTCCGCGCTTGGCAGCGATCTGCCATTTCAGACGTTTGCGCTGTACGCGCTTGTCCGCGCCGGTATATCCCGCGTCCGCGTACACCACCTCTTCCTTGCCGTGCAGCAGCTCGTCCACCACCTCGATGTCCGCTTCATTGGCGGCCGTCGTCACGACCGTGTGCACCAAGCCCGAATCGACATCCACGCCGATGTGCGCCTTCATTCCGAAATACCACTGATTGCCCTTCTTGGTCTGATGCATCTCGGGATCGCGCGTCCCCTCGGCATTCTTCGTCGAGCTCGGCGCCGCGATGATCCTCGCGTCTACCATGCTGCCGCGCTTGAGCAGCAATCCTTTGCGCGTCAGATGCGTATTCACTCGCGACAGAATCTGCGGCGCCAGTTCGTTGACCTCCAGCAGTCGCCGGAAATTGAGGATCGTCGTTTCGTCCGGAATCGGCGCGGTCAACGACAGCTTCGCGAAGGTGCGCAGCGGCGTCGTTTCGTACAGCGCCTCTTCCATGCCCGGGTCGCTCAGTGCATACCAGTTCTGTAGCAAGTGAACCCGCAGCATCGTCTCCAGCCGATACGGCGGTCGTCCCCGACCAGCGACCGGATAGAACGGCGCGATCAAGTCCAACAGCGAGCGCCAAGGAATGACCTGCTCCATCTCCGCGAGAAAGACCTCGCGTCGTGTCTTCTTTCGCTTGCTCGAATATTCCGAGTCGCCGAAACTCATCTGGCTCATCGCGCGCTTCACCTTGTATCGACCGAATCATCTGACCACAATTAGATCGACTTGTTCAGACCTTCCCAAGGTACTTCGAAGTGCCAATGTCTTCTTGCGCGACGGCGACGTTAGGAAGGCAGTTCTTCTTCGAGCGGCTGGTCACTGCGAGTACTGTGGGGAATTCGGCTTCGTCACTTCTTCGGGGTGGGATCTATCTCGAAACGCACCACGTGATACCGCTGTGCGAGAACGGACCTGACACGCAAGGCAACGTTGCGGCTTTGTGTCCGAGTCATCACCGCCAAGCACACTACGGTCAAAACCGCCTCGAAATCCGGCAAAGCCTGCAGGTGAAGCTGCTTCTGTGCACGTGAGTACGCGTAATGTGGTGGCCGGGGACGGAATCGAACCGCCGACACGGGGATTTTCAATCCCCTGCTCTACCAACTGAGCTACCCGGCCATGCTGTGACACTTCGTGCAGTCGAGGGACGACCGCAGCGGGGCCGCGTATTAGAGCCGCGCTCCGGGAATCCGTCAAGTTGATCCAGGGGTGGGACGCGCTGCGAGGTCGTCTGAGGTCCGTCAATTGGCCGCGCTCAGCTCATCAGTCACTGGCAAACCACCCATGACTTCCAGCCACTTGCGCGCCTCGATCCTTTCTACTACAACTGTAGTACGACAGGTGTAGAGGACGGTTCGATGGCGGCGAGGGCGGACATCACGTTGAGCGAGTTGCAGATCGCGCTGATGCGCGTGCTGTGGCGACGGGGCGAGGCGAGTACGGCGGATGTGGCGGCGGAACTCAGTGATCGCGGGCTGGCGCATACGACGATTGCGACGGTGCTGACGCGGCTGGAGAAGCGCGGTGTGGTCGAGCAGCGGCGCGATGGGCGGCAGCTCTACTACCGTGCGCTGGTCGACGAGGCGGACGTGCGGCGGTCGATGGTGGCCGGGCTTCTCGGTTCGCTGTTCGCCGGCGACGCGCAGCAGCTGGTGGCGCATCTGGTGCAGGAATCGGAGATCGCCCCGGGCGATCTGGCCAAGGTCAGGCGCCGGCTGGCGTCAAGGGAATCCCATGAAAACTGAATTCGTGGCGGCGTGGTTGCTGACGCTGGCGCTGCACGCCAGCGTGTTGCTTGCGATTGCGTGGGCGGCGGATCGCGGCGTGGTGCGCACGCGGCCGGCGTGGCGCGAGATGCTGTGGCGGGTCGCGCTATTTGGAGGTCTCGTCACGGCAACCATGCAGACGGTGCTCGACATGCCGATGGCGGCGCGTTTTGCTGTTGCGCATCGGGCGGCTGCTGCGATCGCGACGCCGCTGGTGTCGCGCGCCGTTGCGGAGACTTCCGTCACTCACGCGGTGAACACGCGTGAGTCGAAAAAGCCGTCGACCACTTCGATTGCTTCGTTGCCGACGCCGCGCGTCGTGCTGGCGCCGCCAATGTCGAATGTGGATCCGGTCGCGTCGGCCGTCGCGGCTGTGCAGGATCTATGGCGCGCGATTTCGTGGCAGACGTTGCTGGTTGCGGCGTGGCTGGCTGGTGCGCTGATCGTCGGCGTGCGCCTCATGCTGTCGTGGCTGCGCCTCGAACGTGTGCTGTCGCGCGCGATGCCGCTGCATGACGCATCGATCACCGATGCGGCCGCGATGCTCGCGACCGAAGCGCGCACCGCGTCACCCCGACTCGCCGTGCTCGATCATCTTGCGAGCCCGATTGCCGCGCGTGGACGCATGATTGCGTTGCCGCGCTGGGCGGTGGATTTGCTCGAGCCTGAGCAGGTGCGCGCAATGCTGGCGCACGAAACCGCGCATCTCGCGCGTCGCGATCCGGCGTGGAAGCTGCTCATTGCGAGCTGGTGTGGCGTGTTGTGGTTCCTGCCGCCGGCGCGCCTCGCGCGCAAGCGCCTCGATGAAATCGCCGAGCTTGCCTGCGATGCGTGGGCGGCGCGGCACCTCGGCAATGGGCGTTCGCTCGCGCAGTGCCTGGCCGAATGCGCCGAGCGGTGTGCGGGGTTCAACCCCGAGCTTGCGTCCGCGATGGCGCATCGCGATTCCCCATTGCTCCAACGCATCGACCACCTGATCGAGGGCACGCCTTTGAACATTTCCATTTCCATGCCGCGCGCGGCGATTGTTGCTCTGTTGTCGCTGACTGTTGCTTCGTCAGTTCTGCCGGGCTTCAGCGTCGTCGTCGGTACGGCGGAAGCCGCGGTGACGACAACGGCTCCGGCCGCGCTCTTCGCCACCGCGCAGGCCGGTGTCGTGACCTCGGCAGCGCCGGTTCCCCCGACTCCGCCGGTGCCACCGCCACCACCGCCGTCTCCATCGACGCCGTCGGCTCCGCCACCTACGCCACCGCCACCGCCACCGGAACCGAAGGGCGGCAGCCACGTGCACATCACGTCAAATGGCGGGTTCTTCGGGTTGAAGGACTACACCACCGTCGAAGTGGGCGATGACGCGAACAACTTCAGCGCGCGCATCAAGGGCCAGATCACGTTCAACGACGACACCAGCGATGTCGCGACGCTGCAGGACGGCGGCAAGGCGAGCTTCGCCGAAACGAAGTCGGGCAACGAGCGTCGCATCGACTTCGCCAGCCACAACGGCAAGATCGAACGCCACTACTTCGTCGCCGACCACGAACAGCCGATCGACGCGGATGCACAGACGTGGATCGCCGGCATCATCGCGATCGTCATCCGCGAAACCGCGATCGACGCCGAAGCGCGCGTGAAGCACCTGTACGCAAGCGGTGGCGCGACGGCGGTGCTCGAGGAGATCGAGCGCATCCGCTCGGGTTATGCACGTGGCGAGTACATCAGACAGCTAGCAGCGACGGGCAAGCTGTCATCGGCCGACATGACGCGCGCGATCGGCCTGGTCGACCGCAGCGATACCGACTACGACCGTCGTACCGCGTTGTCGGCGCTCTCAACGCTGCAGCCGTTCGATGCCGCACAGCAAAAGATGGTGCTCGCGCAGGCGCAGAAGATCAGCTCGGACTACGAACGGGCCGAACTGCTGGTCGGGATGCTGCCGACTCTGGTGGACAACCCCGAGCTGCGCGCTGCGTGGCTCGCTGCGGCAGCGGGCATTTCGTCCGACTATGAACATCGCCGCGTGCTGTCGGCGCTGCTCGACAAGACGCACCTCGACGACGCGACGCTGTCGCAGCTCATCGATGCGTCGGCGAAGATCGGTTCGGATTACGAGCGGCGCGAGCTGCTCGTCGCGACGGTTCGGCAAATTGGTGACGCGGATCGTATTGCGGTGGCGTATGGCGCTGCGGCGGGCGGACTCGGTTCGGACTACGAACGCCGCGAGGCGTTGCTGGCACTGATCGAGGCGCCGAAGTTCGGCAAGGTCGGCAGCGGTGCGGTGCTCGACGTTGCGAAGAACATCGGCTCGGACTACGAATGCCGCGAGGTGCTGGTCGCGCTGGCCGGCAAGATGCCGAATGATCCAGCGCTGATCGCGCGTTACCGCGACGCGACGCGCAGGCTGTCGGACTACGAGCGGGCCACTGCGGAGCGGGCGCTGGACCGGTTTGCCGGTTGAGGTAGGTGGCTGAGTTGTTGCGAAGCGCTGGGGCGGTTCGCAAGTGCTCTCGCGATTGGGTGATGATCTGCCGGCCGCGCAAGCGCGTGCAGCCTACGGGTTGCGCGCGCTGCTGTTGTAGGCCGGACGCGCTTCTGCCGCCAGCGGTTTGTCGGGACGCAGCGCGCCGACGTCAGCGGAACTCCCGACTCACCCCGAGGGCTTTTTCTTCGTGTCCTTCGTGTTTCAAGCTGTTGCGTTGCTTCAGCTCTTCTCAGGTGCCACGTACCCGTCAGGCGCCGCCGATCCCTCGCCAAAGAAATACTTCTCCATCTCGGTCGCGATGAACGTGCGGGTCTTCGCGTCGAGCGGATTGAGGCGGTTCTCGTTGATGAGCATCGTCTGGTGCGCGAGCCAGCCGGCCCACGCTTCCTTCGACACGTTCTCGTAGATGCGCTTGCCGAGTTCGCCCGGCCACGGTGCAAACGCAAGGCCTTCCGCTTCGCGGTTGAGTTTGACGCAAGTCACGTTACGCATTCGGAGTTCCAGGAATCAATGATTCGAGCAGTGTACGCACGGGCGCGGGCACACCCAGCGTGTCGAGTTGCGCCTTTGCAATCCAGCGTCGGTCGGGGTCGTCGTTGATGCGATCCACGTTCGCGACGCCGGCCAGCAGCAGCGGCGTGATGTGCAGATGATAGTGGCTGAAGGTGTGGACGAACGGGTCAAGCGCTTCGGGTTCGCCGGCTCGCACCGCATATCTCATGTCGAGATGATGGATCGCGTCGGCGGTGTCGTCGATCTCCGGAAGACTCCATAAGCGTGCCCATACGCCGGTCGGTGGGCGACGCTCCAGCAGCACGCGGTTCTCGCTGTCACGCACGATCAACATCGTGGTCGATCGCGTCGGTGTCACGCGCTTGGGCTTCGATTCGGGAATGAGCGCGGTGATGCCTTCGCGACGTGCAGTGCAATGCTCCGCTACAGGGCAACGCTCGCATTGCGGACGACGCGGGGTGCACAGCGTTGCGCCCAGATCCATGATCGCCTGGGTGTAGTCGGCGA
>NZ_JBDSWZ010000178.1:0-12503 GCF_039926425.1 Dokdonella sp. | reverse complement strand
CGACCATGAAATCGTTCGGCACACCGCATACCGACACTGCCATCCGCGTGCTGCTGCTCGGTTCTGGCGAGTTGGGGAAAGAGGTCGCCATCGAATTGCAGCGGCTCGCGGTCGAGGTGATCGCGGTGGATCGCTACGCAAACGCGCCGGCGATGCAGGTTGCGCATCGCTCGCATGTGATCAACATGCTCGATGGTGCCGAACTGCGTCGCGTGATCGCGTTGGAGAAGCCGGATTTCGTCGTCCCGGAGATCGAGGCCATCCACACGCCGACACTGATCGAGCTGGAAAAGGCTGGCCTCACCGTGGTACCGACTGCACGGGCGGCGTGGCTGACGATGGATCGGGAAGGTATCCGGCGACTCGCGGCCGAGGAACTTGGACTTCCGACCTCGCCGTACCGGTTCGTCGACACGCGTGACGAATTCGGCGCGGCGGTCGCGGCGATCGGATTCCCGTTCGTGATCAAGCCGGTGATGAGCAGTTCCGGCAAGGGCCAGAGTACGGTGCGCACTCAGGCGGACGTCGACGCGGCCTGGGAGTACGCCCAAGCTGGCGGCCGCGCCGGCAAGGGACGCTGCATCGTCGAGGGATTCGTTGACTTCGACTACGAGATCACCCAACTCACCGTGCGCCACATCGACGGCACGAGTTTCTGCGCGCCCATCGGCCACCGGCAGGAGCACGGCGACTATCGTGAATCGTGGCAGCCGCAACCGATGAGCGCCGCCGCTCTGGCCGAAGCGCAGCGCCAGGCCGGCGCGATCACCGCGGCACTCGGCGGGCGCGGCGTGTTTGGCGTCGAATTTTTCGTCAAGGGCGACGCGGTCATTTTTTCGGAGGTGAGTCCGCGCCCTCACGACACGGGTCTCGTCACGCTGATCTCGCAGGACTTGTCGCAATTCGCGCTGCACGCGCGAGCGATCCTGGGTCTGCCGATTCCGCTGATCCGCCAGTTCGGACCGGCGGCGTCGTGCGCGGTGCTCGCGCACGGTGACGGCGATCGACCGCGCTATCACGGCGTCGCCGCCGCGCTGCGCGAACCGGACACGGCGTTGCGCCTGTTCGGAAAGCCCGACGTGCACGGTCAGCGCCGGATGGCGGTGACGCTCGCGCGCGACGTGGATATTGCTTCCGCAATCGCCAAGGCGATTCGCGCCGCGGCGTCGCTGCGAATCGATCCTTGATTGTGGATCAGGCGCGACCGGCAAACTCTCCGGTGGTCGTGTTGATCGTGATCCTCTCGCCGGTCGTGATGTATTCCGGCACCTGGATCTCCAGCCCGGTCGACAGCTTCGCCGGCTTCGGTCGCTTGGTCGCGGTGGCGCCCTTCAGTTCGGGTGCGGTGTCGATCACCACCAGCGTCACCGACTGCGGCAACAGCACGGCGATCGGCGCGTCGTCGATCAACTGGATCTGGCACCCTTCGATCCCGTCCGCGATGTAGCCTGCGGAGTCGCCGACGACGCTCGCGTCGAGCGTGTACTGCGTGTAGTCCTCGATGTCCATGAAGACGAACGCTTCGCCATCCATGTACGAATAGGTCACCGGTCGGCGCGTGACCTCGGTTTCCTTCAGCTCGTCTTCGGCGCCGAACGTCATGTCGAGCTTCTGTCCGCCCGGTACGCTGTACATGATGAAGCGGAATTTGACGTTGCCACCGCGACCTTGCGGTGAGCTGCGCTCGATGTCGCGGATCTGGTACACCTTGCCGTCGTATTCGACGACGTTGCCTTTCTTGATTTCTGCTGCTCGCATCGTGGATTCCGTGCTGTGGGTTCTTGCGCCGAGGCCGTTTCCGTCGGACAAAAAAGCGCTGAAGCGTATCACGCAGCCCGTTTCCGATCGATCCGACCGGCGGATCACCACCGCACGCGCACCTGCGTGTTCACGGCGGCGACGCGGAACCGTGCATCCAGCGAAGTCGCGAACGGGGTGTCGGTTCCATGATGATCCGCTCGATCGGAGCCCGAAGGAGCCCGCTGTCGGTCAACGCTTTCTCGGCCTTGCCAAGGTTGGGTTCCAATGTCGCCGCCAGTGTCTGCGCATTCTCGACAATGCCGATCCATACCATCCACGGGCCGTCTGCGCGGATCGGAAGCTGGGGAAAGTTGTTTGGCACATCAAGCGTCACCAGCACGCCCGCTTCGTGAACGCCGTTGATCCTGTAGCGTTCGAACTCCGCTTCCGCCCGTGCCGCGAACGCGTCCTCGCTGCCTTTTTTCACCGGGAAGATTTGTGCGACGACGATGCCCCTCGGTGTTCCGATTTCATCGACGGGATCGACAGCCGGAAGCACGCGGATGCCACGATCTGCGTGCAGGGGCCGCAACAGCAACACGTCATCACTGTCGGGCAGGATCGCATTCACCTTCGTGCGGTGTTCCTTCCAGACCGGGCCGTAGTAAAACGCCGAATTGACGATCGGGCGTGCACCAAGGTCCTTGAACCCACGCAGCCACGTGAAGCGATCGGGCTGGTCCCGGTCGAGGAATTGACCGAAGACCATTGCGCCGAGCTGTTCGAGCGCCTCCGGAAAATAGGCATCGAAGTAAGCGGCGAAACGGGCGCGTTCACCGTGCGTGGTGCGGTAGCGGCGAAATTCCACCACCTGGTAATCCTGCAGATGCGCGACGCTGTCCATGGACGCTCCAATGGGTTGGTGGGTTTCTGTTCCCGACGAAATCCCGGTGTGGATCAAAAGTGCAAAAGCTGCGGTCATCGTCAGCCGGCAAAGGTGGCGTGCCGGCGACGGGATCCGGTCTTCGAGCGTGGACATGGTCGATCCTCGATGGCGTGAGCAAAACGCCACAAAACGCGGCGTCGACCCAAGCTAGCCCCGAATCAGGTCGGAAACCGCCCTGATTGATCCGTATGATTGCGCAATGGCGCTGCCGACCACCCGTGTTCTTGCCGTTCTCGATCTGCTCCAAAGCCACGGTCGCATCAGTGGAGCCGAGCTGGCGACGCGCATCGGCGTCGACGTGCGGACCTTGCGGCGCTACATCGCGATGCTCGAGGAGCTCGGCATTCCGATCACGACGGAGCGCGGACGATACGGCGCGTACCTGCTCGTCGCCGGCTTCAAATTGCCGCCGATGATGTTCACCAACGACGAGGCCGTCGCGCTGTCGGTCGGGATGATCGCCGCGCGCGAGCTCGGCCTCGCTGATTCGGCGCCCGCGGTGGCGAGCGCGCAGGCAAAGCTCGAACGCGTGATGCCCTCGGCATTGAAGGACAGCGTTCGCGCGATTTCCGAAACCGTGAAGGTCGATCTGCGCCACGCGCCGAATACGCCTCACAGCAACAGCGCGTTCATTGCGTTGACGACGGCAGCGCAATCGCAGCGACGCGTCGCAATGCGATACGTCGGTTCGCGAGGCGAATCGACGTTGCGCGACTTTGATTCCTACGGACTGGCCTACCGGTTCGGCGCCTGGTACGTCGTAGGCTTGTGCCATCTTCGCCACGACCTGCGTTCGTTCCGGCTCGATCGCGTCGAGGAGGTTTCGGCGAGCGATCTGCGCTTCACGCGGCCGGCCGGTTTCGACCCGCTCGACTACCTGTCGCAAAGTCTCGCGGCGCTTGCGCGCAGTATTCCAGTCGAGATTCTGTTGCGCACGGATCTCTCGAACGCGACGAGGGCATTCCCATTTGCGTTCGGTTCGTTCGATTCCGTCGAGGATGGAGTGATCCTGCGCAGCAGCGCGGACGATCTGGGCTGGTTCGCCCGCCGGCTGGCCGGGCTCCCGTTCGATTTCGAGATTCGCACGCCTGCATCATTGCGCGAGGAACTCGCACGTTGCGCGAGCCATTTGGGCCGCTTGGCAGCGATTGTTCCGCGAACGGATGGCCCGGACAACGGATCGCACTGAGGATATGTCCGGGGCTGTCGGGTCCACGTCAAAAGACTGAAACACGAAGCACACGAAGAAGACGAAATGAGAAATGGAAAAAATCTCTTCCATCGTGTTTTTCGTGTTTCAGTTTTTTCGATCTCGATCCTGCAACCTGGCAAGACAGGCGTGCGTCACCTGGGCGCCAGCCGGATCGCGCCGTCGATGCGGATCATCTCGCCGTTGAGCTAGCGGTTCTGCAGGATGAAGGCGACCGTGTCGGCGTATTCCTCAGGCTTGCCCAAACGCGACGGGTAGGGCACCTGCGCGCGCAGCGACTGGGACGCCGGTTCCGGCATGCCGTCGATCAACTGCATCTGGCATCCTTCGATGCCGTCCGCAATACAGCCCGCGGAGTCACCGACGACGCTCGCGTTGAGCGTGTACTGCGTGTAGCCCTCGGTGCCCATGAAGACGAACGCTTCGCGATCCGAGTACGAACAGTCACGGCCGGGCACGTGGGCTGGGTTTCCTTGAGTTCGTCTTTGGCGCCGGACGTCATATCGCGCGTCTGCGCGCCAGGCACGCTGTACATGATGAGCCGATTTGACGTTTGCGCCGCGACCCTGCGGCGAACAGCGCTCGATATCGCGGATCTGGTACACCTTGCCGTCGTATTCGACGACGTTGCCTTTCTTGATTTCTGCTGCTCGCATGGCCGGTTCCGTTGGTGGATTTTTCGTGTGTGCGTCGTCCCCGACCGCGTCACGAGATGGGATGGAAAGACCTTCAGCCCGGCACTATCGTCCAAGAGCAGGTCTCAATCACGGACGCGACGGAAATGCCGAAGGAGGAAAGTGCGCCACTGCGTAGATCGATCCGTCCGACGTGAGGTGGGACGCATCCCAAGCGGTGATCGATGACGCAGCGTCGCCCGTCCGCACGAGGCATCCCTGCGTGTTGCACATTGAGGCGAGCATCGACACATAGGTCACCGGCAACGATTTGAGCGCGTCGCGGAGCCGCGTGTCGAGTATTTGTGTTTGGGGATTCAGGCCCGCGACCCGGCGCTCCGGGATTTCTTCGGATCCTGTCGGATCGCTGGCCGGAATAGACAGCAAGGCTGGAAGAGATTTGGTCCATTCCGGAACCGGACCCACCACCACGATGTGCCGGATGCCGGCTTTGGCGAGGCGATCGATCGTCGCGGGCAAAGTCGACCAGTCGTACAGGGGCCAATGAGCGGCGAGGACGATTTCGTCCGGCGGCTCCGCGACGATACGTGCCATCACGTCGTCTTGGATGGCCTCGCAATGCGGGCGCGACGGCGGATGGATGCCGAGAATCGGGGGACAGACGCTCGCGGTCATCTGGGTGAGCGAGAAATGATCTGCGGCTGCCGCCTTCAGTCCCGGATAAAGATGCGCCGCATGCGAGTCGCCCCACAGGAACAGGTGTGGCATTCCTTCGATCCGTGCGTCCGCGCAGTCGCGAAATTCCGCAGGTCCCTGCTCGGGTCGAAGGAAACAGCTCCCCTCCCGATACGCATTGGCGTGGTCGAAATGATAGGTCGCCAGTTCGCGGGCGGCGGTTGGAAAGCGGCCCGGAAAGCCATCGCACGCGAAAATTGCCACGCCCGCCGTTGCGAGAAGCAAGAGCGCCGCACAGGCGAGGGCAGCTTTTGCACGACCATGGCCACCTCCGCGAATCGGTTTGTCGACCCATGCATACGTCGCCCAGGCGAGCGGAAGGCTAGCAGCCACTGCGAGCGCGCGCGCGCGGGGATCGTCGCCGTGACCGGCGATGTGCAGAAACGCCAGCAAAGGCCAATGCCAGAGGTAGAGCTGGAAACTGATCAATCCAATCCAGACCATCGCGCGCATCGACAGCAGCGTGCGATTGCACAGTGCACTGGGCCCGGCCCAGATGATCAGCCACGCGCCGCAAACCGGAAGCAGCGCCCACCAGCCGGGGAAATCGCGCGCCGGATCGAGCAGCACGATGGCCGCCGCGATCGCCCCGAGTCCGGCCAGGGAAACGCCATCCCGCGCGCGCGCGGTCAGGGTGATCCAATCGCTTGCGAGGGATTGCTGTGCAAGCACGCAGCCCGCAATGAGTTCCCAGAAACGGGTGTGCGGAAAATAGAATGCGGCGGATGGCTCGCGCGCAGTGAAGAACAGGTTGAAGCCAAACGATAATGCTCCGAGCGACAGCAGCAGCGGCATGCGCGGGACGCGAAAGCGTGCCGCGAGATAGAAAAGAACGGGGAAGGCGATGTAGAACTGTTCCTCGATACCCAGCGACCACAGATGCAACAGCGGTTTGCTGGTGGCGGCGGCATCGAAATAGCCCGATTCCAGCCAGAGTGCGATGTTGGAAACGAATCCGGCGCCCGCTGCGACGTGTTTGCCCAGTTCGGCGTACTGCGACGGCAGCAGGGTGAACGCGCCCGCGCCGATCGCCGCGATGAGGATTACCGCAAGCGACGGAAAGATGCGACGCACGCGGCGTTCGAAGAAGTGCGCAAAGCGGAACGTGCCCGCGGAAAGACCCGAAAAAATGATCCGCGAAATCAGGAAACCGGAAATGACGAAGAACACGTCGACACCGACGAACCCGCCAGGAATCCAGTCGGGAAACGCGTGAAACGCAAGCACCGAAAGAATCGCGACGGCGCGCAGTCCATCGATGTCCGGCCGATAGCGCCCGGCTTCCATCGCCGCCGACCGACGACTACTTCGGAGCCAGCCGGATCGCGCCGTCGATGCGGATCGTCTCGCCGTTGAGGTAGCGGTTCTGCAGGATGAAGGCGACCGTGTCGGCGTATTCCTCAGGCTTGCCCAAACGCGACGGGTAGGGCACCTGCGCGCACAGCGACTGATACACCTGCTCCGGCATGCCGTCGACCATCGGTGTGTGGAAAACGCCGGGCGCAATCGTCATGACGCGCACGCCGATGCGCGCAAACTCGCGCGCCATCGGCAGCGTCATCGCAACAACACCGCCTTTCGACGCCGAATAGGCGGCCTGTCCGATCTGTCCTTCGTACGCTGCGATGGACGCGGTGTTGATGATGACGCCACGTTCGCCGTCTTCACCGGGTTCGTTGTGCTGCATGAGGTTCGCGCCGGCCTTGGCGACGTTGAAGCTGCCGATCAGGTTGACCATGACCGTCGTTGAAAAGGTTTTCAATGGCATTGGTCCTTCCTTGCCGAGCACGCGACCGGCACCGAGGATTCCGGCGCAACTGATCACCGCGTTGAGGCCGCCGAGCTTCGACTGTGCGTTCGCAATGGACGCGGCGACGCCGCCTTCGTCCGTCACATCGGTGCGGAAATACACGGCCGACCCACCGAGTTCCGCGGCCGCCGCTTCGCCCTTTTCATCGTTGACGTCGAGCAGTGCGACCTTGCCGCCGTGCGCGACGAGATGCTTCGCGACCGCGAGGCCGAGTCCGGACGCGCCGCCGGTGACGACGGCCTTGACGTGATCGAGTTGCATGGCATTTCCCGGGATGTGCAAGGGCGCGGATTCTAGCAGCCCCGACCAGCCTCGAAATCGCGACGCCCGGCCTTCGTATGCCGCACGCGCTTTTGGCGGCCGGCGCTCCTCGTCCTTCCGACGCTCTCGCCGGCCGACCTCACGGTCGTCCGGCCTACGGTCGCTCAGCCCATGAACCCAAGGTTGGACGTCGGAAAATTCGCGAGGTACGGAAAGATCGTCGCGAGGTCGCAATCGTTGACGCCCAGCCAGCGCGCGAGCGTCGCCGAATACTGGTCGCACGAGGTCGCCGGGATCATCTGTCCGCGCGGAAGGCAGTCGGGGCCGTCGAGCGTCTGATCGGGAAACAAGCCTCCACTGACGGCGGGCGTACCGTAAAGTTTGCGTCCATGCACCGAACCGCCGACGACGAGGTGGGTACCGCCCCACGCGTGGTCAGTGCCGTCGCCGTCGGTGTCGAGCGTGCGCGAGAACTCCGACATCGTGAATGCCGTGACTGCGTTCTGCACGCCAAGCTCGACGGTTGCTGCGTGGAATGCGCCAAGCGCCTGCGACAGCGTCGTGAAAAGGCCAGGCTGGTCGCCGAGCATGTCGTCGTGCGTGTCGAATCCGCCGAGACTGACGAAGAAGATCTGGCGCTTCGCCTTCAACGTGGAGCGGACCGAGATCACGTTCGCGATCATCTTCAGCGCGTCGGACAACGGATTGCCGTTCGGAAACGATGTCGCGAGCGGCGGGGCGGACGCGAGTGCGGACGTCATCGCTCCGTAGTAGTCGAGCGCGTTGTTGAACGTCGACGCATACGTGCGTGTCAGTGGATCCGGATACGCATGCGCGATCAGGTCCTGCAA
The DNA here is from genome assembly GCF_039926425.1 of Dokdonella sp. Classification (GTDB taxonomy): domain Bacteria; phylum Pseudomonadota; class Gammaproteobacteria; order Xanthomonadales; family Rhodanobacteraceae; genus Dokdonella_A. The sequence goes on along the minus strand of NZ_JBDSWZ010000178.1, from coordinate 4,315 downwards.
CGCAGTATTCAGCGCCGCGTTTGCGCCGCCGCCATAGCCGCGCAACGAGGTCGGGCCAGCGGAGGTGATCGCATACGGCTGGATGGATGCACCCGCCTGGTATCGGTTCTGGCCGCAAAGCGAAATCGAGATCGGAATCGTCGCGTCGACGTTGAGCACATGGAGGCGGTCGGCCACGAGTCCGCCCCAGCCAACCGTGCCGTTTGCCGCGGGCTGACCGTATTGCCACTGACCTTGTTGATCCGCATGCGAGAAGAGCTGGGGTGGCAACGGATGGCCGCCACCGAGATACTGCGTCTTGGTGGTCGGCTCCAGCAATGTACCGGTATTGACGATGAAGGCAGCGTGTCCCTGGCCGAACAGGTCGGCCAGCTCGGGCACGCTCGGGTGCAGGCCGTAGGCTTGTCCCGAGAGCCCGTTCTGAACGTTGATCGGCAACAGCTGATCGCGCGCGATGGCCATCGCACCGCGCGAGGCGGAGTACACGCTGTAGCGCTGTGCGTCATTGGGCACCAGCAGGTTGAACGAATCGTTGCCGCCGGTGAGGAACACGCAGACGAGGGCTTTGTAATCGTCGACCGGCGGATAGCCGGGGCAGGCCAGACTCGCGCCGAGCGCGCTGTTGATCAGGCGCATCTGAGAGAACAGTGCGCTGCCCGAGGCAGCGGCGAGCGTCGCGCAGGCAGCGTCGCGGAGGAAGTCGCGGCGATTGCGGGAATGGGAAGTCGTCATGGCACGCTCACTTCTGGATCGCGAATTCGGGGGAAGCAAGCACAACCTGCAACGCCGACGTGACGCGGCCGTACGGATTGCTGGCAGGCAGTGCGGCAACCATCGTGGCGAGCGTTGCCTGCATGTGCGCACTCATTGCACCGGCCATCAGGTCGTGATCGATCTGCGCGACAAGGGCATCCGGATTTGCAGCGAGTGCGTTCAATCCACGCAGGTCGACGGCAATCGTCGACGGCGTGTTCGCCGGATTGCCGACGTAGGCCATCGCGCGGGCACGCAGGTCGTTTGCGACGGTGAATGCCGAGCTCTCGTTGACGATCTGGAATTCCGGCCCGTAGAGGCCCGCGGTTCCGATTTCACCCGGCGGATGGTAGTCGGGCAGATAGAAGTTGAACACCGATGGCGCGCCGAGCGGCACCTGCAGATAGGACTGCAGATTCGTCGCCGTGACCGCATACAAACCGTTCGGCGCTGCGGCGTTGTAGTACCGAAACAGCGCCGTGAGTTTCAGCAGCGGTTCGCGCGCCTTGCCGAACACGTAGGGCGATGGTGGCGCTGGCGCATGTGGGCGCGCTTCGCTGTCGAGCAGCACCGCCTTGATCACCGCGCCGAGATCGCCGTAGTCGCCATGCCCGTTGTCGCTGAAGACGCTTGCGACGCGCGCGATATAGGCCGGCGATGGATTGCTGGTGGTGAATCGCTGGATCAGCTGCCGCGAAATGAACGGCGCGACATTGGGATGGTTCGCGAGGATCGCGAGACCGTCGGCGAGGTCGTTCTCGCAACCGTTGTGAGCGGGCAGGACCTGGGCATCCGTCGAGTCCGTCGTGTAGTTGCCGGTATAGCTCAGCAGCCTCTTCGCATCGCTTTCGTCGTGATAGGTGTCGTAGCAGATCATCGGTTGGTAGTCGGCCTCCGACCAGTTGCCGCGCGTCGGATTGCTGTTGAAGCCGCTGGTGTAGCTCCATCCCGTGAACACCTCGGCATACGCGCCGACGGTCGCCTGCGTATAGGTGGGGATCGGTTCGCAGCCGCTGTCGTGCAGCGGATCGCAGCCTTCCGGATAGATCGGCGAGAAGTCCGGATGTCGCAACACCAGGCCGATTGCAAACAGCTGCATCGCCTCGCGCGCGTAGTTCTCGTCCGGAAATGTTCCGAGCAATGCGTCGGGTGCCTTGTTGCGGCGATAGGTCAGCATCTTGCCCATCGCCGGCGTGCGCGTGACATCGTAGAGGAGTTGCGTGTACGTGCCAGCGTGATAGACGTGGTTGCCGTCGTGGTAACCCGCACTGTCGCGCGCGAGCGTGTCGTAGTACTCCGCCAGTGCAACGGGGTCACCGGACAGCATGCTTTGTGCGTACGTCACGACCATGATCTGGCTGAATGCCCATGCCATGCGCTGGCGCAACTGGTCGGGTGCGGTCACGGCCGCTTTCAGCCAAGCCTGCAGGCGGTCGGTCTGTCCGGGATTCCGGACTTGCCCGATTCCGTCGACCTGCTCGACGTAGGGGCGCTCCAGAGACGTCGGCATCGACAGTTGCTGCGCGATCCATTCGTCGTAACCGACCGCGCGAAGATGCGCGATCTCGGCCGCTGTCGGGCCGAATGTCGCCATGCCGAGAAAGCGTGCCGCGTCCGCGTCGTTCGCCGGCGCATCGGATGGACGCTCGAACGAATTGCCGAACAGCTCGTCGTACGCGATGGCCGGCGTCGATGCGAACATCAGAGTCAGCAGCGTGGCTGAAAACAGGGATCGATAGGCGCGCCACAGACCCAGGCCGCGCAGGATGCGGAACACGCGCAACGTCGAAGGCCGCATGGCGGACTCCTCCTTCAGGACGGTCGTTCGGAGCCGCAGCGGTCGCAAGTCGTACCGGTGCGCATGGCGGATGGATCGAGGGGAAAGAACGCGGCGGCGACGGATCCGTTGACACGTCGTTTGATCTTCCGAGCGGTGGCGCCGCTGGATGCGGGATTGCCCGGAAGACAATCGCCGGAGCGTCGCACCGGTTGAGCCGCGTGAAACGCAGGCCTTGCGCAGGCGTGTCGAAGCTTTTGCCCGGGCGTCGGGAACGACGCCGCGTCGTCGGTCAGAGCGCGCGCAGATAAAACCGGTTGCAGCCGCGATGGCCTGTTGCGCCAAGCGCACGATCGATCCGCTCGAATCCATTCGCCCGATAAAGCGCCTGCGCTGCGTCCATGCCGGTCAGCGTCTCGAGATAGCAGTGGGAAAACCCGTGCGTGACCGCGACGTCCATGCAGCGTGCGATCAGCGCGCGACCAGCGCCGCGACCGCGCAACGCCGGCAGGAAATACATCTTGCGCAGCTCGCACGTGCTGGCGTCGCCGTCCTGCAGCGGAGCAATGCCAGCACCGCCACAGACCGCGCCGTCGACCTCAACGACGAAATACGCGCAGCGCGGACGCGCATACGCGGAACTCATCGCGGAGACTTCGCTGTCGTGAATCGCAAAGCCCGGACCGTCGGCACCAAACTCGGGCATCACCGAGTGGATGATCGCAGCAACGGCGGCGTCGTCCCGCGATTCGATCGGACGGATCGTGAACGTGGTCGGTTCGGTCATTTCCATCAATCCACCGTGCGGCGGAAATCGAGGTCGTAACGCGCACCGCCCGTCAACGCGTGCAGGCGCAGATTGGTGATGCGGATCGGCGCGCCGGGCGCGAGGTCGGCGACGTTCGAATCAGCCATCTCGGCCGGATCGATCAGCGTGACGCCGCCGGCCCCGATGACTTCAAGCACATTGTCCGGTCCGATCACCGCGGCGGTCGACGGGTCGAGTCCGAGGCCGAGCGCGAACGGATTGAGCGCGAGCGCCGCGATCAAGCGACCGATGCGGTCGCTTGCGTGACCACCCTGGTCGATCACCACGCGATTGGTGAGTCCGAGACCGGGAGCAAGGTTCGCGCCGCCACTGCGCGGTGTCGCGCCTTGGGCGCCATGCATGAGCATGTGTTCGCACAGCAGTGCCGCGCCAGCGCCGGACCCTGCGACCGCCATGCCGTCGGCATTTCGACGACGGATCGATCGCGCGAGCGCGGTACCGCCGATGAGCGTCGACAATCGCAGAGGCTGATCGGACAGCAGCATCACCAATTGCGCGTGTTCGACCGCATCGAGCAGCGGACGCTCGTCGCTGTCGCCGCGCGTTCGCAGGGTGCCGTGCCGCACGTCGCCCGCACCCGCGGCGTACAGCGCACTTTCGAGATCGGAATCCGCGTCGTCGACACTGTCCACCGCACCGAGAATCACCACACGCGGCTGCGGACCGATCAGTGCCAACAGCCGTCCCAGCACCTGCGAGGACCGCTCATCCGCGGAGAGCTCACCGCTGGCGATGATCAGACCACGATGGCGATCGGGTGCGAGTTTGGCGGGCATGGAAAAAATCGGTCCGATGGTGGTCGCAAGTATAGCGAGCGCATCACGACGCCGGCAGCTGTCAGCCGACGCTTGCGCGCGCGACACGACTGGACGTCGCGCGCCCGAGCTGGTCGCTCAGCCACAGTCCGGTCTCGATCAACGACGGCAGATCGACGCCCGTCGCGATGTCCATGCCTT
>NZ_JBDSWZ010000177.1:0-13648 GCF_039926425.1 Dokdonella sp. | reverse complement strand
TCGATGACAACGGATCGTGGAACGACGAGCCCGATTACGGCCATGTGTGGTATCCGACCACGGTCGCCGCGGACTGGGCGCCCTACCGGTCGGGCCATTGGTCGTGGATCGACCCGTGGGGCTGGACCTGGGTCGACAACGCCTCATGGGGCTTCGCACCGTTTCACTACGGACGCTGGGCGTACGTCGGCAATCGCTGGGGCTGGTGCCCGGGTGAGCGCCGTTGGGGCTCGGTCTATGCGCCGGCACTGGTGGGCTTCGCTGGTGGCGCCGGCTGGGGCGTCGGGATCTCCGTGCGTGGCGGTGGCGGGCCGGTGGGTTGGTTCCCGCTTGGACCGCGCGACGTGTACGTGCCGTGGTACCACGCGTCGCGTGGCTACTTCACCAACGTGAACATCCGCAACTCGCGCTCGATCACCAACATCAACATCACCAACGTCTACAACAACTACTCGTCGGGTCGTCCGATCGGCAACGTGAATTACGCCTACCAGCGCAATGAACGTGCGATCACCGCGGTGTCGCGGGAGACGTTTGTGGGCGCTCGTCCTGTCGGAGGCGCGCGGGTGCAGGTGAACCAGAACATGTTGCGCAATTCGCAGGTGAGCAGCCGTGTCGCCATCGCACCGACGCGCGCGAGCTTCGTCGCAGCGGGCGCCGAACGCGGTCGCGCTGCTCCGCCGTCGGCTGCACTTGATCGGCGCGTGATTGCCCGCACTGCTCCGCCGGCCGCTGCGGTGCCGTTCGCATCCCGGATCCAGGCGATCCAGCGCAACGAATCGCGGCCTCTTGCCGGCAACCAGTTGCGGCCGGAGGCCGGCACTCGCGTCGCAGCGCCGGCGAATGCCGCGGCGGCATCTCGCGTGCAGGTCGTCGGTCGAGGAAATACTTCGCAGCCGCAGGCGCTGCCGCTTCGTGGCGCTGCAGCGTCGCGAGCGGATGCTGCCAGCGAGCGTTCGGTACAGCAACCCGTGCGTGGCAACCCTGCCATGCCGGCCGCTCGCACGCCGGGCGTTGCTCCGACAAACCCCGCCAGCACGCGCGCACCTGACGTTCGCAACGCCACGGAACCGACGACCGGGCGCGGTTCGCTGCCGTCGTCGCGCTTTGCGCCGCAACGTCGCGGCGATGCCGAAAACGCTGCGGCGAATCCGGGGCGGGTGAACACCCCGAACTCGCGCAGCGTTCCGTCGGCCGAGGATTCTCGCTCCAGTCCGGCGGGTCGCAACGCACCCGCCAACAGCCCGGCAAACTCGCGCAATGTTCAGCCAGCCGCGTCGTCGAACCTGCGTCAGATGCAGGATCGTTCGGTGCCGGACCGTTCGGCAACGACGCCCACGCGCAACGCGCCGCCGGTCCAACAGCAACGGTATGCGCCCCAGGCGCCAGCCCGTGAGGTGCAGCAGCCGCGCGAGACCCGTCAGAGTCCGACGCAGCAACAGCGTTCGATGACGCAGCCGTCGCCGGTTCGCGAGGCGCCGCAGCGGGAGATCCGCCAAGCGCAGCCGCAGCGAGAGGCGCCGCAGCGGGAGATCCGCCAGGCGCAGCCGCAGCGGGAAATGCAGCAGCAGCGCTCGGCACCCGTGCAGCAGATGCGCGAGGCACCCCAGCAGCAGGTCCGCCAGGCACCTCAGCCACAACAGCGGCAGGCACCGCCGCCACAGCAGCGCCAGGCCGAGCCTGCCCAGCGCGAGCAGGCGCCGGCACGCTCGCAGCCGCAGGAACGCGGCAGAAAGGATGACGACGACAGAAATCGCCGCTGATCCAGGGTGAGTGAAGTGAACGGACGCCGCGCACTGCGCGGCGTCTTTTTTTGGGCTCATCGCTGCGCACGCGTTTAGAATGCGCGGATGAAGATCGTTCTCAACGGCCACGAGCGGGAGTTCGAAGCGCCCCTCACGCTTGCGGAGCTTCTCGACGAAGCCGGCTTCGGCGAACGCCGCGTCGCGGTCGAAGTCAATCTGCACATCATTCCACGCAGCCGCCATGCCGAGTATTCGATCGCAGCCGGCGACCGGATCGAGATCGTCCACGCAATCGGCGGCGGCTGACACGCGCCGCGCCGAATGCAGCGCACTGGGTGAACCCCGTTGCCCCACCTTTTGTCTGGAAACGCATGAACGTCCTCGCCGCAGAACCCCTCGACAAAGCCGACACGTTGCATGTCGCCGGCATGCCCTTTCGTTCGCGCCTGCTGACCGGGACCGGAAAATTCCGCGACCTCGACCAAACGCGGCGCGCGACGGAAGCCGCCGGCGCGCAAATCGTCACGGTTGCGATCCGGCGCATGAACATCGGCCAGAACCCTGGAGAGCCGAACCTGCTCGACGTGCTGCCGCCTGATCGCTATACGATCCTGCCGAATACGGCGGGCTGCTACACCGCCGACGATGCGATCCGCACCTGCCGGCTTGCGCGCGAGCTGCTCGACGGACGCACGCTGGTGAAACTGGAAGTGCTCGGCGACCAGAAGACGCTGTTCCCGGATGTGGTGGCGACGCTGGAAGCGGCGCAGGTGCTGGTCAAGGAGGGTTTCCACGTGATGGTCTACACCTCCGACGATCCCATTCTGGCGCGGCGGCTCGAAGACATCGGCTGCGTCGCGGTGATGCCTCTGGCCGCACCGATCGGCTCCGGGCTCGGCATCCAGAACCGCTACAACCTGCTGGAGATCATCGAGAACGCGAACGTGCCGATCATCGTCGACGCCGGCGTCGGCACCGCGTCCGATGCCGCCATCGCGATGGAACTCGGCTGTGACGGCGTACTGATGAACACCGCAATTGCCGGTGCCAAGGATCCGGTGCTGATGGCGCACGCGATGAAACTGGCGGTCGAAGCCGGTCGTGCCGCGTTTCGCGCCGGACGCATTCCTCGCAAGCGCTACGCATCGGCGTCCAGCCCGATCGACGGCACGATCGCCTGATCGTGATGACCGTGCCCGCCGACCAACCGGTAGCGCGGCGCATCCGCAGCTTCGTGCTGCGCCAAGGGCGGCTCACACCGGCGCAACAACGTGCGTTTGACGATCACTGGTCACGCTACGGGATCGAGCCGGCCGGCGTGCCACGCGACTTTGCCGCGCTGTTCGGTCGCGTCGCTCCGCTGGTGCTGGAAATCGGATTCGGCAACGGCAGCCAATTGCTGCATTCGTGCACTACCGAACCGTCGCGCGACTTCATTGGCGTCGAAGTGCATCGCCCCGGCGTCGGCCGACTGATGAACGATCTTGCCAAGGCGAATCTCGCCAACGCGAAACTCTACAACCACGACGCGGTTGAGGTGCTTGAAGCGGAGATCCCGCCCGGCGCGCTGGCCGAAGCCCGCATTTATTTTCCGGATCCGTGGCACAAGAAGCGCCACAACAAGCGTCGGCTGATCCAGCCGGATTTCCTCGCACTGCTCGCTTCGCGCGTTGCACCCGGCGGGCGCCTGCATCTGGCGACCGACTGGGCCGACTACGCCGACCACATGCGCGAGATGCTCGACGCCGCGCCGGACTGGGTTGCCGATCCGACGCACGCGCGAACCGAGGAACGACCGCCGTGGCGGATCGAAACGCATTTCGAGGCGCGCGGCGTCCGTCTCGGTCACGGCGTCTGGGATTTCGTCCATGTCCGTCGCTGAGCTCTCGACGCGCCGGCTTTTTTCGGGAAATCATCGGGCATGGATGCCGGCCTGACCCTCACCACCAACATGGCGCTGGTGTTCGGCCTGCTCGGGTTCACCGTGCTGATGCTGGTGCTCGAATGGATCCGCGCCGATCTGGTCGCTTTGCTGGTGATCGTGGTCATCGGCATCACGCGCCTCCTGCCGGTGGAACAGTTGTTCGAGGGCTTTGCCGGCAACGCGGTGATCTCGCTGATCGCGGTGATGATCATGGGTGCCGGGCTCGATCGCACCGGGATGCTGGGCAAGGCGGCGGCGGTGATCCTGCGCCTCGCCGGCGGCGTGGAGACGCGCGTCTCGCTGCTGATCAACGGGATGGTCGGCAGTCTTTCGTCGGTGATCCAGAGCCAGGCGCTGAGCGCATTGTTCCTGCCGGTGGTCAGTCGCGTCAGCTCGCGCACCGGCTTGCCGCTGAAGCGCCTGCTGCTGCCGATGGCCTGCATGATCCTGTGCGGCACCAATGTCACGATGATCTCGAACTCTCCGCTGATTCTTCTCAACGACCTGATCGCCAGTGCGAACCGCAACCTGCCGCCCGGCGCTCAGACGATCCAGACCTTCACGCTGTTCTCGATCGCACCGATCGGCATCCCGCTGCTGCTCGGCGGCCTGGCCTATTTCGCGTTGTTCACCAAGCGGCTGTTTCCGGGTGACGAAGAGGACCGGCAGAAGGTCACCCCCGGGCGCACCGAAACCTACTTTGCTGAAACCTACGGCATCGACGGCGACGTGCTCGAACTGCTGGTGACCACCGACAGCCCGCTGGTCGGCATGAGCGTTGGCGAAGTGGAGCAGTTGCGGGGAGCACCGCTGATCCTCGCACTGAAGACCGGCAATGAGGCGCGTCTTGCTCCGCCGACCGACCAGATGATCTGGGTCGGCAGCGTGCTCGGCGTGCTCGGCAAGCGCGAGGCGGTCAACGAATTCGCGAACACGCAGCTGTGCCAGGTGCAGACACGCCTGCGAAATTTCGCCGATCTGTTCAATCCGACCCGCGCCGGCATTTCCGAAGCGGTGATCCCGCCGAACTCGCGCTGGATCAAACAGTCGGTCGGCGACCTTCGATTGCGCAAGACGCACGGCATCTCGGTGCTCGCGGTCAATCGCGGCGAGCAGGTGTTTCGCGAAGACGTGCGCAACGTCGCGCTGCGCGCCGGCGACACCATGGTGCTGCACAGCTTCTGGCGTGACCTGGCGCAGACTGCCGAATCGCACGACTTCGTGGTCGTCACCGACTATCCGAAAGAGGAACAGCGACCGAGCAAGATCTGGCATGCCGCGTTCTTCTTCACGCTTGCCATGTCGCTCGGCCTTTTCACCGACATCCGGCTGTCCATCGCGATGCTCGTCGGCGCGGTCGGCATGCTGTTGACCGGCGTGCTCAACATGGACGAGGCCTACGGCGCGATCAACTGGAAGACGATCTTCACCCTCGCCTGCCTGATCCCGCTCGGCTGGGCGATGGACTCCACCGGCGCCGCGGCATGGATCGCGCAGGAAGTACTCGTCTACATGGGCAACTGGCCGCAGTGGGGATTGCAGGCGGTGGTCGCGATCATCACGCTGCTGTGCGCGCAGGTCGTGTCGAACGTCGGCGCCACCGTGATGATGGTGCCGATGGCGATCAACGTTGCGCTGGCGTCCGGTGGCAATCCGTCAATCTACGCGCTGATCGTCGCGATCTCGACCTCGAACGTCTTCATCATGCCGAGTGCGAATCCGGTGATCATGATCGTCGCCGGACCAGGCGGTTACCGGCGGCGGGATTTCCTGCGCGTCGGCATTCCGCTGACCTTCGTGATGCTGACGATCATGCTGGTGGCGGTGAATCTGGTGTTCGGGCGCTCCTGATCACCCGCTTTCCCGACGTTCAGCGCAAACGCACTTCGCCGTCGATCACCGCGAGCGGCATCGCAACGAGTCCGTTACGGCAGGGACCGCCGAGGCAGGCGCCGGAGTCGACCGCGAACGTCGCGCCATGCACCGCACAGGTGATCCGGCCATCACGCACCAGAAAGCGCCCGGGCGCGAAATCGAGATTGCGCCCGGCGTGCGGGCACTCGTTGTGGTACGCGAAGATACGCTCGCCCTGACGCAGCACGACCAGGTCGAAACCGCCGGTTGAGGTGTCCACACGTACCCCGATCGCACCGCCATCGGGGATGTCTTCAAACCGGCACAGTGGCGCAGCGTCGTTCATGCAATCGTTCAGCACTTGCCTGCGCTGCGGAATGCCCCAAGATGGGAACAGCAGCGACCGGACGGGCGCGCATTTTCGCATACGGAGTACGGTCGATGTTCCAGCACAGATTCCGCATCGTTCGAGCGCGCAATCCGCTGGTGCGCGTGCTGGTAGGGCTGGTTGGACTGGTGCTCGCCGCGCTGTTGTTGACGATCGGCGTGTTCGCGCTGGCGGCGCTGGTGGTTGGCGCCGGCATTTTCATGTTGGTCCGCGCATTGCGACCCGGTGCGGTTCGGTCAGCGCCGGTCTCCCAGCCCGCATCGCCGTCGCCAGGCGTGATCGAAGGCGAATTCACGGTGGTTGCGGAGGGCACTGCCTCGCCGTCACCGGCGCAGCGATCCACCTCGCCGGCGCACTGATCCGGAAGGGTCGCAAGATCCGGATGGTGACCTGTCCGACCGCGCTCTAATCTAGGGGCATGAACAAGCCCGCCAGTGCTGCGCATGACCCACTCGAGCGCGCGCGTTCGCTGATCGAATCCACCCGCGGGGAAAATGCGGGACTGTCCGCACTCGCCGCTGCCGTCGGCCTCAGTCCGACCTACCTGCAGCGTCGGTTCCGCGAACGATTCGGGCTATCGCCCGCCGAATACGCGCGCCAGATCAAGCTTGGTTCCTTCAAGTCGGCGTTGCGCGAGGGAAGCCGGGTCACCGACGCGATCTACGATGCCGGTTTCGGGTCGGGCAGCCGCGTGTACGAACAGGCCAGCGCACACCTTGGAATGACACCCGGCGACTACCGCCGCGGCGGAGCCGGGACGGAGCTGCGCTTCACGACCGTCGCAACCGCGCTCGGAGCCGTGCTGGTCGCAGCCACCGCGCGCGGGATCTGCGCAGTGTCGGTCGGGCGCGCCGACGACGAACTGACGGCCCGCTTGCGAAACGAGTTTCCAAACGCGCACATGGAACGCATCGATGACGGCCGCGACGAATGGTTGGTCGCGGTGATCGAGCGCGTGGTCGCGGGGCTTTCGGGCGACACGCCATCGCATGCGCAACTGCCGCCACTGGATGTCCGCGCGACTGCATTCCAGTGGCGCGTATGGCAGGCATTGACGCGCATTCCAGCGGGCGAGACGCGCACCTATGCGCAGATCGCGGAAGCGATCGATGCACCACGTTCCGCGCGGGCAATCGCAAACGCATGCGGCGCGAACCGGCTGGCCTTCGTGGTGCCGTGCCATCGCGTCGTGCGCACCGATGGGCAACCGGGCGGTTGGCGCTGGGGCCCTCCACTGAAGCGGCGCCTTCTCGCGATGGAATCCCGAGTGGCTCCCGGCTGATCGGTCGATCCGGTTCTCGCGCCGCACTCGGCCGGTGCACTATTCTCCTGTCCCGCGCACCCGCGCGGCCTACTTTTCTCGCCCCGCCCATGACTGATGCATCCCGTTTCGATCCGGTCGAAGCGCCGGCGACGCCGGTCCTGTTGAGCCGGCGCGTGCTGGTGCCGCTCGCACTGCTCTCGCTGTATCTCGTGTGGGGATCGACCTATCTCGCCATCCGCGTGGCGGTGGCGAGCTACCCGCCATTCCTGATGGCGGCGGTGCGCTTCCTGTGTGCCGGCGGAATCCTCTACGCGTTCCTCCGCTGGCGCGGCATGGCGGCGCCAACGCGCGCCCAATGGCTCAATTCGGCGTTCGCCGGCACGATGCTGCTCGGCTTCGGCAATGGGCTCGTCTGCTTCGCAGAGCAAACCGTCGCCTCGGGACTCTCTGCAGTCGCCGTCGCGAGCATGCCGTTGTTTGCCGCGGTGTTTGGCGGTTTATACGGCCACTGGCCCAAGCGCATGGAATGGCTCGGACTTGGCGTCGGCTTCGCCGGCGTGATCCTGCTCAACCTCGGCGGCAGCATGGCCGGATCGCCGATCGGCGCGATCGCGTTGATCGTCGCCGCCGGCTCGTGGGCGTTCGGTTCGGTCTGGAGCAAGCATCGCGACATGCCGCCAGCCGCGATGAACACCGCGGCGCAGATGCTGACCGGCGGCACGGTCATCCTGATCTTCGCCCTGTCGATCGGCGAACGCTGGCCGGTCGCACCGCCACTGTCGGCAAGTCTCGCCGTCGTCTATCTGGTGGTCGCCGGCTCACTGATTGGATTCAGTGCGTATCTCTACGTGCTCAACCATGTCCGACCCGCACTTGCAATGAGCTACGCGTACGTCAACCCGCCGGTCGCGGTGCTCTTCGGCGCGCTGTTGTACGGCGAGATCGTGCACGGGTTCGATCTGGTGGCAATGGCGGTGATCCTCGCCGGCGTCGTGCTTATCGCGCTGGCGCGCGAGCGGTCGTGATGCGGCTCGCGCGACAAGTGCCAGAACCGTCAGGACTTGACCACCAAGAACACGAAGAAGAAAAGCGATCGGCCTGGTGCAGCGCAGTCTTCCAGGCTTTCCCTTCGTGTCCTTCGTGTTGTTCGTCGTTCAATCCCTTCAAGGCGTTCCCGCGATCACAGTTCCCGCAGCGCCGTCGTCACCGGCAGGCGCGCGGCGCGCAGAGCCGGGAACACGCCGCCGACGAACCCGATTGCCAGCGCCCATTTGAGCCCGCTGGCGATCAGCGCTGGCGACACCTTGAACGCAAACACGACCTGGCTGAAGTTGCTGCCGAGCGTTGATACCGTGTAGTTGTTGAAGATCAGCCAGGTCACTGCAGCGCCGAGAATGCCGCCGAGCAGCGCCAGCAGCATCGTCTCGAGCAGTACCGATACCACGACAGGCAGTCCGCGAAATCCGATCGCGCGCAGCGTTGCAATCTCGCGCGCACGCGTCGCCACAGCGGCGTACATCGTGTTGAGTGCGCCAAACACCGCGCCGATGCCCATGATCGAACCGATCACGATGCCGATGATGCGAATGATCTTGCTGAGATTTTCCGACTGCGCGCTGTAGTAGTCGCCGGTCGTCTTCACATCCACCTTGAGGCGCGGATCGGCCGCGATGCCCGCCTTCAGCGTTTCGATGGCCTCCGGCGACGTCAGGCGAACAGTGATCGACTGATAGCCCGTGCGCCGGTAGGTGGTCGAGACGGTTTCGACATCGCCCCAGAGTTCCGATTCGTGCGCGTCGCCCGAGGTGAACACGCCAACCACGTCCCACTGCTGGTTCGCGAGGTTGAGCTTCGATCCGACACTCAGGCCGGTGAATTGCGCGAGCGCACCCTTGCCGACAACGAGTTCGCGAAGTCCCGGCTTGAACGAACGCCCTTCCGCGATTTTCACGTTCGGGCGCAGTTCGAACGCCTGTTCGCCGACGCCGCGGATTTCGACATTCGCATCGGTGCCGCTGCTCTTCTTCGGCAGGTTCGCCACCACCACCAGTTCGGGAGACGCGACCGGCTTGCCCTTCGCGTCCTTGACGATGCCGGGCTCCTGCGCGATCAGCGTGAAGTCGTCGCGCGAGACGCCCGAACTGAGTTCGGCCGTCGCTCCACCGCGCATGATGATCGCGGTGTCGGCGTCTCCGGTTTGCTGCAGGGTCTGGCGGAACCCCTCGCCCATGGCGAGCAACGCGACAAGTACGCCGACCACGCCTGCGATGCCGACCACGATCACCGACGACGACCCCAGTCGCTGCGGAATCGTCGCGATGCCGACACGGGTGACCGACCACGCTTGTCGGCCGGTACGGGTCGTCGCCATCCAGACCGCGAGCAGCAATGCAAGGATCCCCACCACGGCGATCGGCACGACGACGAGGACCGCGATCACGGCGATCACGACGACCACGGTGATGACATTGATCAACAGATTCATCGAAAGCTCCTCAACGTCCGGCCAACGCGTCGACGATGCGCAGACGCATCCCGCGCAACGCAGGCAACAATCCGACCACGATTCCAATGCCGATCATCCACACCAGACCGGTGATCCACGTCGACACGCCGATCGGTGGAAAATTCATGCGCCCGCCACTGCCTGCATTGAGCGCCGGCAACAGGACCTGCGCGAGCAACAACCCGAGCGTTCCACCGAGCACGATCAACAGGATCGATTCGGCGAGGACCAGACCGAGCACGCTCGCGTTCGAAAAACCGAGCGTCTTCAACACGGCCAGTTCGGGAATCCGTTCGCGCACCGCTTGAGCCATCGTGTTGCCGGTCAGCAGCACCAGCGTGAAGAATACCGCCGCCATGATCGCCCCGACGATCAGGCCGATGTCACCCAGTTGCTTGACGAACGCGAGGTTGAACGCTTCCTCGGTCTGCGTCTTGGTTTCGTGGTCGGAGTTGGCGGAGATCGCGTCGATCGCCGCGGCAACCTGCTCGGAATGTTTCGGGTCGTCGACCTGCGCGATGTACCAGCCGACGGTGCCCTCGCCAAAGCCGCGGCCTTCGTTGAAGTAATCCCAGCGGAACAGCAACTGGTTCTCGATGCCGCGCATCTTCGCTTCACTCGCCTTGAAGATGCCGACGATGTCGAAGGTCCAGGTGGTGTCGCCGCTCGACTTGTTGGTGAAGATCGCGCCCTTGATCGGAATCTTGTCGCCGATCTTCAGATTCAGCGCCTTCGCCGCCGCCTCACCGATCAACGCGCCGGTGCGGGTCGATTCGAATGCCTTGCGCTGATCGGCGGACAAAACGATTTCGGGATAGACATCCAGATAACCCGGGTTGATCGCGATCTGGAACATCTGCTGCTGGTTCTTCGGATCCTGGTAGTAGCCGCCAAACCAGTTCGCATAGGCGACGTCCTTCACATCGGGCACCGACTGGATGCGCTGCAGAAGACTCTGCGGCAGCGACTGGATGATCGAGATGCGCGAACTCACCACGAGCCGGTTGACACCGGCGGCACTCGGCGGCGCATCGAAGGTGCTGCGCACTGCAGCGAGCAGACCGAACAGCAGGAACGCCGCAAGCACCGACAGCAGCGTGAACAGGGTTCGCGTCTTGCGGCGGAACAGCGCGGCCCAGACGAGATGGAAGTATTTCATGCGTGCACCTTGGTGGTGGCGATCAGGCGTCGTATTCGTCGGCGTTGAAGCGGGCTAGGCGACTTCTGCGCTTTCGACCAGCGTGCCCTTGTCGAGATGCAACACGTGGCGCGCGTGCTCGGCGGCTTTCGGGTCATGGGTGACCATGATGATCGTCTTGCCATGGTCGCGGTTGAGACTCTGCAACAGGCCGAGCACGTCTTCAGCGGATTGCCGGTCGAGGTCTCCGGTCGGTTCGTCGCAGACCAGCAATTGCGGATCCGACACGATTGCGCGCGCGATGGCGACGCGCTGCTGCTGGCCACCCGACAACTCGTTCGGCTTGTGCGATGCGCGCTCGGCAAGGCCGACCAGTTGCAGTGCGATACTCGCGTTCTTCTTGCGCTGGGCGGCAGACAGTTTTGTCAACAGCAACGGCAGCTCGACGTTCTTCTGCGCGGAGAGCATTGGCAGCAGGTTGTAGAACTGGAAAATGAAGCCGACGTGGTTCGAGCGCCACTTCGCGAGCGCGCCTTCACCGAGCTGATCGATGCGCTGGCCGCCGACGCTGAGCGTTCCTTCGGACGGCGAATCGAGTCCGCCGATCAGGTTGAGCAGCGTCGTCTTGCCCGATCCCGAGGGACCCATCAGCGCGAGGAAGTCGCCTTCCGCGATGTCGAGATTCACGTGATGCAGGACCTCGACCTTCTGCTTGCCGCGCGTGTAGGTCTTGCTGAGGTTGCGGATTTCGACCAAGTTCGCCATGACATTTCCCAGGTTGTGGAATCTCATTCGACGCAGCGCGGTGCGCGTGCTTCGCTGTTACTTCGCCGCTGTCTTCACGTCGACTTTCGCGCCATCGGCCATTCCGGCCGGAGGCTCGCGCACCACGCGGGTTCCTGCGGCAAGACCCTCGACCATGCGCAGGTCACCAAGACTCTGACCTGTAACGACGGCACGCAGCCGCGCCTTGTCCGCTTCGATCGCGAACACGACGCTCTTGCCATCGCGCTGCACGATGCTGGTAGCTGGCACGAGCACGCCCTTCGGTGGCGGCGCCGGTGTGTTGGCAGCCCGCGCTTCCTCGAGGAACGACACGCGCACGCCCATGTCCGGCACAATGCGCGCGTCCTTCTGGTCGAAGCCGACGCGCACCTTGATGGTGGCCTTACCGCGATCGGCGGTCGGAATGATCGCGATCACATGACCGGGGATCTTCCAGTCCGGATACGCATCGAGCACCGCCTCGGTCGGCTGCCCCGCGATCACCCGGTTGATGTAGGACTCGTTGACATCCACTTCGACTTCGAGCGACTCCATGTCGACGATCGTGCCGACGCCCGTACGCGTGAATCCGCCGCCTGCCGACAGCGGCGACACGATTTCACCCGGCTGCGCGGCTTTTGCGATCACCACGCCGGCAAACGGTGCACGCACCGTGCAATAGTCGAGTTGCACCTGCGCGCCGTCGACCGCCGCCTTGGCGACTTCGATCTGCCGGCGCTGCGCCTCGATCTGCGCAGACTGCGTTTCCACCTGCGTATTCGCCAGTTCGACTGCCTGACGCGACACCAGCTTGCGGCCGACCAGATCCTGCGCGCGCGACAGATCGCGGTTGCTTTGACCCAGTTGCGCCTGGAGCAGCTTCAACTGCGATTGCGCCGCCTTGAATCCTGCCTGCGTCTGCGCCAGCGCCGCGCGCTGCGCCGTGCTCTCGAGATGCGCCAGCACCTGCCCCGCCTCGACGTGCTCACCTTCCTCGATCAGCACGTCGAGCAGCGTACCGGTGATCTGCGCGGACACCGTGGCCTGGCGGCGCGCCGTGACGTAACCCGTGGCTTGCAGCACTGCGGTGGCTCCGGCCGCACCCGGCGCGGGCGCCGTGGCCGTCACCGCCTGCACCTCGATTGCGTTGCCGCCGCGCAGAAACCACCATCCAGCAGCGGCAAGAGCGGCAACGAGCAGCAACACACCCACCACGATGCCGACGACGGCGCCGGTCGAGCGACCCTCCGGTTCGCTGCGATCGATGCGCAACTGGTTCAGCAGTTCCGATTTCTCCACGTTCCGCAATCCTGCAAACCAAGGTCATCAAGTCTGCCATAGAGTCGGCGAATCGACGCGAGGCAGCAAGGCGCGGCGGTCACACGACGGACATGACATCTGTCATTCGCGTCGTTCGTGGCAATCGGCCCGAGCCGCACACGCGTCCTTCAAGCGCACTGCTATCCTTCCCGTTTCCAACGCATTCCCCTCGTCCATGCCAACCGTCATCGCCTCTCCCGCCATTCCGAGTCTTCCCGTCGCAGGAACGACGTCGCGCTTTCCGATCCACCGCATCTACTGCATCGGTCGCAACTATGCCGATCACGCCCGGGAAATGGGCGCATCGGTCGAACGAACCCAGCCGATGTTCTTCATGAAGCCCGCCGACGCGGTCGTCACCGATGGCGCCGACGTGCGCTACCCGTCGGCGACGCAGGATCTGCATCACGAGGTCGAAATGATCGTTGCGCTGTCTGACGGCGGTCGCGACATTCCGCTCGCGCGCGCGCTCGATTGCGTCTTTGGCTATGGAGTGGGGCTCGACCTCACCCGCCGCGACCTGCAATCCGCGGCAAAGGCGAAGGGTCATCCGTGGGACGTGGCAAAGGGGTTCGACCACTCGGCGCCCGCATCGATGCTCCATCCGGTTTCGGTGGTCGGCCATCCGCGGCACGCGTCGATGTCGCTCGCGGTCAACGGGGAAGTGCGCCAGCAGTCCGATATCGCCGAGATGATCTTTCCGGTCGATGCGATCATTCACGAGCTGTCGCGACTGTGGGAACT
>NZ_JBDSWZ010000176.1:0-8758 GCF_039926425.1 Dokdonella sp. | reverse complement strand
GCCTGCAGTTGC
The DNA here is from genome assembly GCF_039926425.1 of Dokdonella sp. Taxonomy (GTDB): domain Bacteria; phylum Pseudomonadota; class Gammaproteobacteria; order Xanthomonadales; family Rhodanobacteraceae; genus Dokdonella_A. The sequence continues at coordinate 8,746 of NZ_JBDSWZ010000176.1, read as the reverse complement.
GCGCGCAGAACGCGGACGGCGTCGTCGGCGAGTTGCGCAGCCCGCTGGTCATCCATGTATTGCGCGCTCCCTGGAAGACCCCACTGGCCTACGGCCTGTATGCGTTTGCCGCGTTGCTGCTGGTGTGGGCGACGACGCACGCCTATCGCAATCGCGTGCGCCGCCGTCACGCATTCGCGCTGGCTGACGAACGTCGACGTGGATCCGAGCAGCTGGTCGAGGCAAAGTCGAATTTTCTTGCGACGATGGGACACGAGATCCGCACGCCGATGACCGGCGTACTGGGCATGAGCGAGTTGCTGCTTGGAACCGCGCTCGATGATCGGCAGCGCCGCTACGCAACGGCGATCCGGCAGTCCGGCGAGCTGATGTTGCGCGTGGTCAACGACAGTCTCGATCTGGCGCGCATCGAGGCGGGCAAGCTCGCGCTGGAGCCGTCACCGTTCGATCCGTACGCAATCGTTCGGGAGGTTGGCGAACTGGAGACCCCGCTCGCACGCAGCAAACGGCTGTCGTTGACCATCGAGATCGCCCCCGATGTTCCCCGCCAGGTGGAAGGCGATGGGATGCGCGTCAAGCAGATCCTGCTGAATCTCGCGAACAACGCGCTGAAATTCACCGAGCACGGCGGCGTGACGCTCCGGCTCGCACGTTCGGGCGAAGGCGGATTGCGTTTCAGCGTGGCCGATACCGGGCCGGGCATGGAGGAATCGCTGCGCGAACGGCTGTTCGGCCGTTTCGAGCAGGCCGATGGCGTCACGCGCCGCCATGGCGGCAGCGGCCTTGGGCTCGCGATCTGTCGTGAACTTGCCCAACTGATGGGCGGCACCATCGAGGTCACGAGCACGCTGGGTGTCGGCAGCACGTTCGTTGTCGTCCTGGACCTCCCGGAAGTCTGCACGCCGGTGCGCGCGGCGATTCCTGCTGATGGATCGAGCCCGCGTCCCCGTGAGGATCTGCATGTGCTGCTGATCGAGGACGATGTCACGGTCGCCGACGTCATCGTCGGCCTGCTCGCTCAGCTGCGTCATCGCTGTGTCCACGTGCCCAATGGCCTTGCAGCGCTGGCGCATCTGAAGTCGGGAGCCGCCGACGAAACGCAGTACGCGCGCTTCGACCTTGCCCTGGTGGACCTCGACCTGCCGGGCATCGACGGCCTGCAACTCGCGCGCCTTTTGCGCGCGGGCGACTACGCGCAGCTGCCGATGATCGCGGTCACTGCACGCTCGGTCGGCGACGAAGAGGAAAAGATCCGCAACGTGGGCATGGACGTCTTGCTGCGCAAGCCACTGACGACGGCGATGCTGGAACGCGCCATCGCGCTGGCAATCGATGCAAGGATGCCGCGCGTAGGCCTGTAAGCCACGATCAGGCAACTCACGCAATCACGGCGCGTCCAGTTTACTTGTGCGCGCGCTGATCACGCTGAACCTGCGGGCCGCGTAGATTGCATGCACCAGCACGACACAGGCGATCGGCTGCCACAGAATGCCGAACGACAGAGGTTCGGACGCGACCATAGCCCAAAGCGGCACCGGCACGGCTTCCTCGGTCAGCACGAGCCCGAGTGGCAACAGGGCGACAGGCGCCAGCACCACGAAGAGCGTGTTGGGTGTCGCAAGCGTTGCTTGCAGCCAGAGGATGTATGCGCACGCGCCGAACAGAAGAAACGAGGGAACGCAGAGGAGCCAGACCAAGCCGGCGAACCCCGCCTGCGATTCCGCAAGGGCGGCCGACGGTGCAAGCAGCGCCAGCAAGACAGCGGGTTTTCGTCCCGGGATCATTGAAAATGCTCCATTGCCGCGCGCACGGCGGCGTCGAAGGATGGATGGTCCGACACGCCCGCCGCGACGTTCCGATTCCTGCCAATCCGCGTCGCCGAGTCGCGCCGAGGATCATCGATGCGACTGTACAGCGCGCGTCAGTCAGCCGCGACGGCTGTACTCGTGCACAGTGTCGACCAGTACGGCGACGTGCTCGGGGTTGATGTCCGGCGTGATGCCGTGTCCAAGGTTGAACACGTGTCCGGGATGTGCCCCGAAACTGTCGATCACCCGGCGCGCCTCGGTACGGATCGCGTCCGGCGAAGCGGCAAGGAACGACGGATCGAGGTTGCCCTGCAACGCAACGCGGTCGCCGACTCGCCGACGCGCATCGCCAATGTCGATCGTCCAGTCGACCCCGAGTGCATCGCAGCCGCTGTCGGCCATCGTTTCGAGATGCCCGTTGGCGCCCTTCGAAAACAGTGTGACAGGCAACTTGCCGGCGATCGGATCCGCCTTCAGCCGATGCACGATGTCCTTGAGATAGCGCTCGGAGAATTCGCGGAACTGTGCGGGGGGAAGCAGGCCCCCCCAGGTGTCGAACACCATCAGTGCCTGCGCACCGGCTGCCGCCTGCGCCGCGAGATACGACGCCACCGAGCGGGCGATCGTGTCGAGCAGCCGGTGCATTGTCGCCGGATCGTCGAGTGCGAGCGCCTTGGCACGCGAGAAGCTTGACGAGCCTTCGCCTTCGGTCATGTAGCAGGCAAGCGTCCACGGGCTGCCGGCAAAGCCGATCAGCGGCACGCGCTCGTTGAGTTCGCGGCGGATCAGCCGCACCGCGTCCATCACGTAGCGCAGGTCCGTTTCCGGGTCGGGGACGCCGAGCTTCTCGATGTCCGCCTTGGTCCGCAACGGATGACGCAGCTTGGGCCCTTCGCCGTCGACGAAATGCAGGCCGAGGCCCATCGCATCCGGGATCGTCAGGATGTCGGAAAACAGGATCGACGCATCGAGCGCAAACCGCGCGAGCGGTTGCAGCGTGACTTCGCAGGCAAGTTCCGGCGTTTGCGCCAGGGCGAGGAAGCTGCCGGCCCGTTCGCGTGTCGCGCGGTACTCGGGCAGATAGCGGCCGGCCTGTCGCATGATCCAGATCGGCGTCATGTCGACGGGTTCGCGGCGCAGCGCGCGGAGGAAGCGGTGATCGGGGATTGGTGTGGTCATCGGGTCGGCCGGGTTGCGTCGTTGGAGGCTCGCCCGTCGATATCCCGCGGCGAACGGTGTCGTGTGGAGATTGTCGTTGCCCCTCGCACAGCGGGCGAGCGTTTCGCTTTCAGCTCGGCCCGCGTCCGTCGAAGCCCTGGCTGAACATCACCTGGAACCCGCGCTTGAGCTGCGAGTCGCGCGCATGCTCGAACGCTCTGATGGCCGCATCGCGTTCCAGGTAGATCTCGCGCTTGCTGCTCGCGCGATTGCCCTGCTGGCCCCATTCACGGAACAGCGTCCAGCCGCCCAGCAGATCCTGCTGAAGCACGATCTGGTAGTAGCGCGGTGCATCGGCACCGGCGGGCTGGGTTTGCATGAAGAGGCGCATATCGAACCTCCGATTGTAGCGGCGCCGGGCGAGTGTGCGTTAGCGGCGCGCCAACGGAGACATTTCCCGGCGTCGCAACGCGACGCGAGAGAATGCCCGGAAACCTCGCCCCGTCAACGCTTGCAATCGTCGCGGGTGGAGCACAGCCTTCGCGACTACGGTCGAGGGAGCGCGGCATGAAGGCGAATGGATGGCAGTGGATGACACTCGTGTTCTGCACGATTGCGAGCATTGCACACGCAGGCGGCTCGCAGATTCTCTCCAATCTCCGCGTCACTCCGAACCCCGCGGCGGCGGGCCAGGCGGTCACTTTGGAGGCGACGGCGCGTTGCGCGCGTGGTCCGACGGAATCGATCATCGACGTCGAGCAACAGGTGGTGACGGTTCGTCTCGTTTTTGTCGACTGTCCTTCTCCGCCAACGCCCGTACCTTTCGCGTTGGCTATCGGAACGTTCGCACCCGGTGCCTACACGCTGAGGTTCATCGCGATTGCAGGCGAGTTCGATCCCCCTCTCCAATATCCGCCCATCGATCTTCCCTTCGTGATTCAGGGCGTCCGTCCCGCGATTGCGCTGCCGGCGAATGACGGGAGCGCGCTCGAGGGACTTTCAGCGTTGCTCGCACTCGTCGCCCTCGCGGCGCTGCGCCGAACGTCCGCACGCCAGCCATAGCCCAGTCGCGCGGCGCCGGGGATCCGCGGTCGCGCAGCGTGCGTCCGGGCACGCTCGGCGTTTGTCGTGCAGCGTCGGCATTCGTCGGCGTGCGTGTCACTGATACGCCGCCACGTGGACCCAGAGCGATGTGCTCACCCGACCAGCCACACGATCGACGTCGGTGTTTTGCCCCGTCCCGAATGCCGCGCGCGCCGAAATGGTGCCCCTGTCCATGATCCCTCGCACGACCGGCCTGCGTATGTGAGTGCATTGGCGCGAAACGACGCGACACCGTCGACGCACCCCATCGCCACGTGTGGCCAACTCCAGGGACATCCCATGAAACGCTTTCGCTACTCCACGCCCATGGCGTTGGCCATCACCGCGCTGGCCGGAACCGGCAGCATGTCCGCACGCGCGGCACCGGCTGATGGCGTGCTCGACACCTCGTTCGGAACCAATGGCCGCACCATTGTCGGCTTCGACACCTTGCCTCAGGCGCCAATCGACATTGCTCTCGCTACCGTCGTCGACGCGTTCGGTCGTATTTACATCGTCGGGGTGGTCAATACCCCGGCTGGTCAGCGCATCGGCATCACGCGCCTGAAGAAAAACGGCGCCCTGGACACCAACTATGGTTCGCAGGACGTCGGGCTGGTCGTCGCACCCGAAGAGCTCGGGTTCACATTGAGCGGCGCCAGCGCAGCGATCGATGCGAGCGGTCGATTGCTGGTGGGCGGGACGGTAACCGTTGCAGGCAACGATGACTTCGCGGTGTGTCGTTTCAACATCGATGGCACGCTGGACGCGTTTCCGAACGGCTACACGTGCGTCAGCGTCGCATTCGATATCGGAGACAGCGCCCACGATGATGTGCTGCGCAGCATTGCCGTGCAAGCCGACGGCAAGATCGTCATGGCCGGCAGCGCAACGGTGGGCAACGGCTACAACAATGCGGCGTTCGCGCGTCTCGACACCAGCGGCGATCTCGACAGCACCTTCAATGGCACTGGAAAGTTGACCATCCAGGGCAACTTCGGTCACAAGGATTTCAAGATCCACAAAGTCAGGATCGCCACAAATGGCAAGATCGTCGGAGTCGGCGAAGGCCGAAAATCCCAGCAGATTTTCAGTGAACCGCTTGCGGTACGCGTCCTGGCCAACGGCGCCATCGACCCCACCTTCGGCCTCGCCAGCGTGGCACAGTTTCTCGGCACCCCTGACCGCGACGCGCGGATGCGCGACTTCGCGCTGCTTCCAGCCAACGGCCCGCAGGACGATCAGCGCATGATCGCCGTGGGCGAAGTGGAGACGGCCGCCGGCAGCGGCATCTACGACGGCCTTCTGGGAAAGAAGATTGCCATCGGTCCTGATGATTACGGTTTTGGTACAGCAGGCTCGGTGATCGACACCACCGGTGCCTCGCTGACCTTCAATGCGATGCAACGCGAAGCCAACGGCAACCTGACCATTGTCGGCACGATCCGCGCGAATGCGAATCCCGCAACCACACTCGACGATTACATCACGCGCTATCTCCCGGATGGCACGCGTGACACCGCCAACTTCAATGACGGAAGCGGATTCAACGTCGTCGACTTCCTGCAGCCGGGCGGCAACGATGTCGGCAACGCGGTCGCGTTCCAGAACGATCGCATCATCATTGTCGGCGCGTCCCTGGTCTCGGTCGGGCCGCCGGCCAATTTCGACTTCTCGGCCGTCGCCTTCGTGCGCGACCGCATCTTCGCCAGCGGCGTCGACTGATCGATCACGCCCGGATGTCGATGTCTGTCGGCATCCGGGCGGTCGAGCCGCCGCGAACCGCGAATTGGAGATCGGTCGGGAATCGGCAGGCAATCGCGGACCGCAAGTGACCAGTCAGGTTGGAAATTTGTAACCATGCCGTTTGGAAAGTGCGACGACTGCATCACCGGTGCGTGCCGACGATGCTCTGGTTGCGGGTCTGTGGTCGATCTGCGCAACATGCACGCCGGTTCCGACGGCGATTGCGCGTCGAGATAATGGAGGCCCGCGTTGCGGGTCGGCATCGATGGCCCTTTGTCCGGACTGGACAGGGGCAGCGATCGTGTCATTCAAGGAGAATCAGCATGGTGAAGATTGCGATCGTATCGCTCGCGTTTTTGCTCGGCGCAGGAATGGTTCCTGCTCAGGCGCAGGACGGGACGTTTTCCGCGCTGCGCGTTGAGCCCAACCCTTCCATTGAGGGGCAACCGGTTCGATTCGTCGTGCACTGGAGCGGTTGCGGCTATACCGGTTCGCTTCCGACCGTGCACCCGAACGGCGCGGTCGTCGTTGTCGCGGCGACGTACTCGGGCGTGTGCGGAGTCCCGCCACCGCCAGTGGACGTCTCCGTACCGATTGGTCCGCTCGCGGCCGGTTCCTACACACTGCGTTTCGTCGGCATCGACGCGACATTCGAGCCTGCGATACCGGATCCGCCGATCGATCTTCCATTCGTCGTCACGGGCGGCGTGGAGCCCGTCGGTGCGCCGACAGTCGGCTCGACGGCGCTGGCGGTCTTGGGTGCATTGCTTGCACTGCTGGCGGGCACCGGTCTTCACGCGCGCATGCGCATGCCCTCAAGGCGATAGGACAGCCGCAATCGCGCGCTCGTCGACATCGACGACGATTTCCGCGGCGCCGATCCCGCGCCACAGGATCAGTCGGACGTGGCTGGCGGTGTTCTTCTTGTCGAGTCGCATCAGACCGAGCAGACGCGCCGGATCACTCTCGGGCAGCGTCACCGGCAACCCGAGCGCAGCGAGCAGATTCGACAGTCTGCGTGTATCGGCGCTGCTCGCGCGTCCGAGATCCGCAGACAGGCGTGCGGCGAGCACCATGCCGATGGCAACCGCTTCACCGTGGAGCAGGGTTCCGTAGCCGCTCGCCGTCTCGAGTGCATGGCCGAAGGTGTGCCCGAAATTGAGCAATGCGCGCTCGCCGCGTTCGTGTTCATCACGCGCCACGACGCCGGCCTTGTGGCGGCAGCTGACCGCGATCGCGTACGTCAGCGCAGCGTGTTCTCGCGCATTCAACGCAGCGGACTGTTTCTCGAGCCACTCAAAAAAGGCGGGGTCGCCGATAGCGCCATACTTCACCACTTCGGCAAGTCCGGCGCGGTATTCGCGGTCGGGCAGCGTTGCCAGCACGCCGATGTCCGCAACGACCGCGCGTGGCTGATGAAACGCGCCGACGAGGTTCTTGCCGACGGCAAGGTTCACGCCGGTCTTGCCGCCGACCGACGAATCGACCATCGCGAGCAACGTGGTGGGCATCTGGACGAAGTCGATGCCGCGCATCCAGCACGCGGCGGCGAAGCCGGCGAGGTCGCCGATGACGCCGCCGCCCAGCGCAATGATGGTGGCGTCGCGCGTGGCGCCAAGCCGGCCCAGTGCATCGAAGATTTCGCCGCTGCTCTGGAGAGTCTTGTGGCTTTCCCCATCGGGCAACACGACGGTGCCGTGGACACGGTCGCCGAGACCGGCAAGCACCCGATCAAGATAAAACGGCGCGATCGTCGCATTGGTCACCACGAGCACATGGCGGCCGCGGATCGCGGCGCACCAGCGGGCCGCGTCATCGAGAAGCCCGCTGCCGATCCAGATTGGATAGGAGCGTTCTCCGAGCACGACGTCGATGGTCGTGACGCTCATGCGGCCACAATCACATTGCCGCGTTGCCAGCGCGCTTCGAGCAGATCGAGCAGGTCATGCGCGACGTGCGAGCTGTTGCCGACACCTGCCGAGCGCAAGCGCAGATCGGCGATTTCCGCGTACAGCGGATTACGTTCGAGCGCCAGTTGTTCGAGGCGCGCGCGCCGGTCGGGCGCTCTCAGCAACGGACGGTGCCGGTCGCGTGCGAGACGAGCGAGCTGCGCTTCAAGTGCTGCGTCGAGCCAGATCACGAAGCCGCGCTCGCGCAAGGTGCGTCGATTCTCCGCATCGAGGATTGCACCGCCACCGGTCGCGAGCACCAGGCCGTTGCGTGTCGCAAGGTCGGCCAAGAGCGCGCTTTCGCGCCGCCGGAATCCGGCTTCGCCCTCCAGCTCGAACACCAGGCTGACGGTCGCTCCGGTATGCACTTCGATTTCGTGGTCGAGGTCGAGGAAGGGCATGCGGAACAATTCGGCAATCTGCCGCCCGACGGTCGTCTTGCCGGCGCCCATCGGGCCGATGAAGAAGAGGTTTGGGGCGGGATTCATGGATCGCGCAACGCGGAGTCGGGGGGGGTCGGCAAACGAGCATACAGGCTGGGCGGCCGGAATCCGAAGCGGACACCGGCATCGGAGGGCAACCGGTATCTTGATATGCTCACGGCGACTCCCCGAACGCCATTCCCGCCTCCGCCATGCTCCGCTTCATGTTGCTGTTTCTCGTGCTGCTGACGGTGTTCTTCGTCGCGGAGCTGCTCCAGCCAGTCGAGCAGTGGGTGATCCTGCCGTTCACCAGTGCCTTGGCGAAGGTCTGTGTCACCATCGTCAGCGTGTTCGATTCGCACGCGATCGCCTATGGCAAGATCCTGCAGAGCACGGGCGCCAATTTTGCGATTTCAATCGAACGCGGCTGCAATGGCGTCGAGGCGGTGATCATTCTCGTCTCGGCGATGCTGGCCTTTCCGGCCCCGTGGAAGCACAAGATGATCGGTATCGGACTCGGATTCCTGGCCATCCAGGCCCTCAATATCGTCCGCATCATCAGCCTGTTCTATCTCGGTCA
>NZ_JBDSWZ010000175.1:0-7194 GCF_039926425.1 Dokdonella sp. | reverse complement strand
GGCCGTCACGGGCCGATCGGTGCGCTGCTGGAACAGATCGGCATCGTCGTCGCCTTCCGTTGGACTGGCGCCGTGATTGCCGCCGCGGTGATGGGATTTCCATTGCTGGTCCTGTCGATTCGCGTGGCGTTCGACAACGTCGACCGCCGGCTCGAAGCCGCCGCTGAAACCCTCGGCGCGGGACTTTGGCGACGCTTCATGACCGTGACGCTGCCGCTGTCGGCGCGCGGCATCGCGGCCGGGTGCGTGCTGGCGTTTGCGCGCGCATTTGGCGAGTTCGGCGCGACGATCAGTTTCGTCTCGAACATCCCCGGTGAAACGCGCACGTTGCCGATCGCGATCTATGAACTTCTCAGCGTGCCCGGCGGAATGCCCGGCGTGCATCGTCTGGCGTTCGTCTCGCTCATCGTCGCATTTGCCGCGAGCGCGACAGCCAGCATCGTCGCCGGTGGAACGCTGTGGCGAAGGAATCGCGATGAGGGTTGATACCATTCGCTTCAATCGGGAACGTGCGTTCAATCCGACGGCTGTCGTCCCGACTGGCGCGGCGCCATGATCGAACTCAATCTGCGCCACGCATTCGCCGATTTCGACGTCGACGTCGCGTTCCGGTCCGAGGCGCGGACGCTCGCGTTGTTCGGTCATTCCGGGTCGGGCAAGACCAGCGTACTGAACGCGATTGCCGGCCTCCTTGCGACCGATGCAGGGAAGATCGCAATCGACGGCGAACTGCTGCTCGATACGGCGACCGGTGTGTCGCTACCGGTCGCGCAACGGCGCATCGGTTACGTATTTCAGGACGGCCGCCTGTTTCCCCACTTGAGCGTCCGGCGAAACCTGCTGTATGGAGCGCCCGTTGAACACGCAGCGCGAGACATCGACCTCGACGCGATCGTCGAATTGCTCGAACTGGGTGCGCTGCTCGAACGGCGTCCGCAGACGCTCTCGGGCGGCGAACGCCAGCGGGTCGCGGTGGGCCGTGCGCTGTTGTCGAACCCGCGCGCCTTGCTGCTCGACGAACCACTGACCGGATTGCATGCAGAGGCGCGCATCCAGGTGCTCGATTACCTGCTGCGACTGAAGAAGGAACTACGCGTATTTACCGTGCTGGTCACCCATCACGCGGACGAGGTCGGCGCGCTCGCCGACGAGGTGGTTCGCCTCTCGGGCGGTCGTATCGTGCGGCAGGTGCCGATCGCCGAGTTCATTGCGCGGCGTGCGGCATTCCCTTCGTAGGCCGGACGCGGTCGTGTGCGGCCGGCGCTTTTTTCCCCATCGTGCCGCACTCGCCGGCTGCGCACGCGCGTCCGGCCTACGGACATACCCGGGAAATCCGAATCGTCCGCACGCACCCGCAAGCCTTTGCCGCGCCCGTCGAATTGGGTACGCTACACCTTCGATTCGAACGATCGTTTGAGGTGTTCCGATGCGTCTTCGCCCCCTGTTCGCCGTGCTGGCGATCACCAGCCTCATAGCCGCATGCAGCAGCGGTCCGGTACGCAAAGTGCACCCGTCGACGGCGAGTATCCAGCAACTCGAAGTGCTGCCCGACGGGCACTGGCAAATGACGCTGCGGATCCAGAACTACAGCACGTTTCCGATGCACTTCAGCGGCGTTGAAGCGACCCTCTCCATCGATGGCAAGGACGTCGGCCAGGTCACGGCTGCTCCGGACCTCGACATCGTCGGCAACAACGGCGATGTGGTCCGCGTGATGCTTGCAACGGCAGCCAAATTGCCAGCAACCGGTGACTTCACCTACCAGCTCAAGGGAACGATCGACACGAGCGAACCGAAAGAGACGTTCAAGTTCGACAAATCGAGCCGTTTGTCGCCGGTGCCCGGCGTGGCCAATACATACCGTTGATGATCGTCGCACGGGCTTGTCGAGGAATCGATTGTTGATCGCCGTCATTCCCGCGAACGCGCGAATCGCTCTGTTGTGCGCAAGCGAATGCGCGATGACTGAGCCGCTGTCCTGGAGCGATTCCCGCTTTCGCGGGAATGACGGCGAAGAAAAGAACAGCCGCTCGGTCAGTACTGCACGGACTGCGCACCCATACCCCCGGAGAACACGATGAACCGCTACACAGCCCCCCTCGCCGACCTGCGTTTCGCACTGTTCGACGTGCTGGATGTCGAGTCGGTCTACCAGAATCTGCCGGGTTGCGAAGCCGCCACGCGCGACCTGATCGACGCGGTGCTGGAGGAAGGTGCGCGCTTCACCGCGCAGGTGTTGGCACCGCTGAACCAGAGCGGTGACATCGAAGGCTGCACGTTTGATGCGGCGACAAAGAGCGTGCGCACGCCGACCGGTTTCAAGGAAGCGTTCGCGCAATACGTCGATGGCGGCTGGATCGGCCTCACCGCACGCGAAGACTTCGGCGGTCAGGGGTTGCCGGAAACCGTGGGCGCTGCGATCAAGGAGATGATTGACGCGGCAAACCTCTCTTGGGGCAATTATCCGATGCTGTCGCACGGCGCATCGTCGGCGCTCGAACACCACGGCGAGGACTGGCAGCGAGACGTGTTCCTCAAGCCGCTCGTCTCCGGCCAGTGGACTGGCACGATGTGCCTGACCGAACCGCATTGCGGCACCGATCTCGGCTTGCTCAAGACGCGCGCCGAGCCGACCGCCGACGGCGGCTATCGGATCAGCGGCACGAAGATCTTCATCACGGCCGGCGAGCACGACTTCGTTCCCAATATTCTCCATCTCGTTCTCGCACGTCTGCCCGATGCACCCGCAGGCGTGAAGGGAATCTCGCTGTTCCTCGTGCCGAAGTTCAAAGTCGCGCGCGACGGCACGGTTGGCGAACGCAACACGCTCGCCTGCGGATCGATCGAACACAAGATGGGCATCAAGGCGTCGGTGACCTGCGTGATGAACTTCGATGCGGCCGACGGTTACCTGGTCGGCCAGCCGAACAAGGGCCTCGCCGCGATGTTCACGATGATGAATACCGCACGGCTCGCGGTCGGCCTGCAGGGCCTTGGCCTCACCGAACGCGCGTACCAGAACTCGCTTGCGTATGCGCGCGACCGTTTGCAGATGCGATCGCTTTCGGGCGCCAAGTTTCCGGACAAGCCTGCCGATCCGCTGATCGTGCAGCCCGATGTGCGCCGCATGCTGCTCACCCAGAAGGCGTTCGCCGAAGGCTGCCGCCTGCTCGGACTGTATGCGTACCTGCACGAAGACATCGCAAAGCATTCGACCGATCCCGCCGCACGCGAGCGTGGCGAAGCGCTGGTGTCGTTCCTGACCCCGATCGTCAAGGGGCTACTCACCGAAGTGGGCATCGAGTGCACGTATCACGGGCTGCAGATCTACGGCGGTCACGGCTACATCGCCGAGCACGGGATGGAGCAACTGTCGCGAGACGCGCGCATCACCACGCTGTACGAAGGCACGACGCAGATCCAGGCGATCGACCTGCTCGGTCGCAAGATCCTGCAACTGCAAGGGGTCGGACTGAAACATTTTCTCGGCGAGATCGGCGCGTTCTGCGCGCAGCAAGCAGGCAACGCGGCACTGGCGCCGTTCATCGGTCCACTCGGCGATGCGGCGAAACAGTGGGGCGAACTCACGCTCGAACTCGGCCAGCGCGCGTTGGCAAATCCGGAGGAGATGGGTGCCGCGGCGTTCGACTATCTGTTTTATTCGGGCTACATCGCCCTCGCCTATTTGTGGGCGCGCAGCGTCGCGGTGGCGGATGCGTCGTCGCACACAGCCGAGTTCAAGTCCGCCAAACGTCACACCGCGGTGTTCTACTACGCACGTATCCTGCCGCGGATCCACATGCACGTGGCGGCGATTCGCAGCGGTGCGCAAACGCTGACCGACATGCCGGACGCACAATTCGGCTGAGCCCCCTGTTCCGACGTCGACCGGCCACTGATCGCCATGGACACTGCCTCTCCCGTGATCCGCCTGGCCCGCGCCGACGACGACGCGTTCATCCTCGACCTCTGCGGCCGTTTCGTCGAATGCGAACTGCCGGCGTGGCGCAAGCGCCATGAATGCGCCAATGGCATCCGCGACGACGTTCAACGACATCTCGAGGAAGAGCCGGCCGGCTCGCATCTGTTCGTCGCCGAGGATGACGACGGACACTCCGTCGGCTTCCTCCATCTGCAAACGGTCACCGATCACTTCACGCAGGCGCAGAACTGCCACATCGCCGATCTCGCGGTTGCTCCCGGCCAGGACGGCAAGGGCTTCGGCAGCGCATTGCTCGCGTTTGCCGAAGCCTGGGCGAAGGAGCACCGCTGCCGCCACATGACGCTTGCGGTCTTTCCCGCCAATGCGCGAGCCATTGGTCTCTATCAGCACCATGGCTACGGCACCGATCTGCTGCGAATGGCGAAGCTCGTGAAGTAGCCGAGCGCCGCGCAAACGCAGCGCCGCCTCGTCATCCCAACGGCAAATTTTTGTTCTATGCTCCGCCACGGCCCTTGAGGTCGGTCGTACCACCGCTTTTCTCTTGGGGAACGGAGGTCACATGCTGGCGGAAGTCCACACTTCCGGAGACATCCACTGCACCCGCGTCCTTTCGCTGGACTCGAGCGGGCGCATTCTTGACTGGATGAGTTGGCAGGACGCGGTCTGCCTGTACGTGCGCGGCGCGGTGGCGTGGACGCTTGGCGACGCCTGCCTGCAGATCCGTGGCGGCATGAATCGCGACACCGGCATGCAGAGCCTGCTCGACCTGCATCCGATCGTCGCCAGCACCGGCCACGCGCGGCCTGCCGCGTTCGACCCGGCTCCTGCATTGACCAACGTCGCACTGTTTTCGCGCGACCGCATGCTGTGCCTCTATTGCGGCCACCACTTCCATCGCGGCGAACTCACGCGCGACCATGTGATCCCGGTGTCGAAGGGAGGCCGCGACCTGTGGGCGAATGTGGTCACCGCGTGCTGGTCGTGCAACGTGAAGAAGGGCAACCGCACGCCGCAACAGGCCGGCATGCCGCTGCTCGCGATTCCCTATCGGCCGAGCTGGGTCGAGCACCTCATACTGTCGAACCGCAACATTCTGGCGGACCAGATGGACTTTCTGGTGAACCACCTGCCAAGGGACCGGCGACCGGTCTGACGGCGTTGCGACCGGCTCCCAGCGCTGCATCACATGAACGAATTGCCCGAATCCGCGCCCAAGGTTGCCCGCGGATCGCCGCTATCCGACAATACGATGCTTGAAAGCCGACGTTGCCATGATCGACAGCCATCGCTATCCGCGCCTCTCGCGCATCGATTCACCCGCCGACCTGCGCCAGTTCCCGGAGAGCGAACTCGGAGACATCGCGCATGAGCTTCGCGCCTATCTGATCGAATCGGTCGCCACCTCGGGTGGCCACTTCGGTGCGAACCTCGGCGTGATCGAGCTCACCGTCGCGTTGCATTACCTCTACGACACACCGGTCGACCGCCTCGTGTGGGACGTCGGCCATCAGTGCTACCCGCACAAGATCCTCACCGGTCGGCGCGACCGCATCACCTCGATCAAGAAGAAGGACGGCCTCGCTCCGTTTCCGCGCCGCGAGGAAAGCGAGTACGACACGTTCGGCGTCGGCCATTCGTCCACCTCGATCAGCGCCGCGGTCGGCATGGCGATCGCCGCGCAGCGCAAGGGCGACACGCGCAAGGTCCTTGCAGTGATTGGCGACGGCGCAATGACCGCCGGTATGGCATTCGAAGCGCTCAACCACGGCGGCGACGTCGAACCCGACATGCTGGTGATCCTCAACGACAACCAGATGTCGATCAGCGAAAACGTTGGCGCGCTGCCGCGCATGCTCGCGCGGATGATGGCGAGCAGTACGCTCAACCGCATTCGCGAGAGCGGCAAGAAGATGATGAAGCGTGACGGTATTCTGTGGCGCTTCGTCAAACGCTGGGAAGAGCATGCCAAGGGCATGTTCGTGCCGTCGACGCTGTTCGAGGAATTCGGCTTCCGCTACACCGGCCCGATCGACGGCCACGACATCCCGCTGCTGGTCTCCACGCTGCGCACGCTGAAGGAGCTGAAGGGCCCGCAGTTGCTGCACGTGATCACCACGAAAGGGAAAGGCTACGCGAAAGCCGAGCTTGAACAGATCGAATACCACGCGGTCAGTCCATTCGATCCGAATGCCGGGTTGGTCAAGAAAACCGGTGTCGCGAAGCCGACCTACACCGAAATCTTCGGCGACTGGCTGTGCGACATGGCGGCGACAGACCCGCGCCTGTACGCCATCACGCCGGCGATGCGCGAAGGGTCGGGGCTGGTGCGGTTCTCGAAGGAATATCCGCAGCGCTACTTCGATGTCAGCATCGCCGAACAGCACGCGGTCACGCTCGCGGCCGGCATGGCCTGCGAAGGTGGCAAGCCAGTGGTCGCGATCTATTCGACTTTTCTGCAGCGCGCCTACGACCAGTTGATCCACGACGTCGCGCTGCAGAATCTCGACGTCACCTTCGCGATCGACCGCGCAGGCCTGGTCGGACCCGATGGCGCGACGCATGCCGGATCGTTCGATCTGTCGTACCTGCGTTGCATCCCGAACATGGTGGTGATGGCACCCGCCGACGAGGACGAGTGTCGCCGTATGTTGACGACCGGATTTTTCCATCACGGTCCGGCCGCGGTGCGCTATCCGCGTGGCAGCGGCACCGGCGCCGCGGTGTCGAAGGAACTCGTGGGCTTGCCGATCGGCAAGGCGGATGTGCGCCGCAACGGCAACGGCATTGCGTTGCTCGCATTCGGCGCGATGGTCACGCCGTGCGTAAAGGTGGCCGACGTCCTCGATGCCACGCTCGTCAACATGCGCTTCGTAAAGCCACTCGACGAAACGTTGCTGCTCGAACTCGCACGCACGCACGCAGCACTGGTCACGATCGAGGACAACGCGATTGCCGGCGGCGCCGGCAGCGCAGTGGCCGAACTCCTCAGCGCACGCGGCATCGAAGTGCCGATCCTGCATCTCGGCCTCGCTGACACATTCCTCGATCATGCAAGCCGGGAGGAACTGCTGGGCTCCGAGGGCCTCGATGCGGCCGGCATCGAATCCGCCGTCCGGCGCCGGTTCGCCAGCGCGCTGACCGGCGCAGCATTGCGCGACGCGGTCTGATCCGGAACGAGAATCGCGAAGACCTGCAGGAGCGGCTTCAGCCGCGATGGGTTTCCGCCTTCGTGACGTAGCGCGCCGTTCAGA
>NZ_JBDSWZ010000174.1:0-3413 GCF_039926425.1 Dokdonella sp. | reverse complement strand
TGTCGGCGTCGGCAGCAGCGGTGCCGACCCGCTACATCGTGTTTGAACGCGGGGCGGATGGCCGCGTGGATCCGGTGTTCTACACCGAAGTCGACCTCGCGATGTCGGCGTTGCCGGACGCAACGGGCGCGGTCGATCGCGATCACGACACGCGTGTGGTCTATCGCGCGTTTCGGGCTGGCGTCGATCTCGGCGATCGCAGCGTGGACGTGCCGATGCTGCACGGCGAGTTCGCGCATGATCCCGAACGGGGCGACAACGCAATCGATTCAACGCGTCCTATCGATGGCGATCGCAGTTTCGTGCTGCGCATTCCGGTCGACGAGGCGGACGCGATTGAATTTCCGCGTGCCGACGGCAGTCAGCGATTCGATCTTTCCGCGTTGAAGACGGACGCACACGCGTTGTCTCTCGCTGACCGGGTGCCATCGCTTCAGGTGACGCAGGAAGCGAGTGCCGGCAGTCCTGCGAACCGCCTCGATCTGCTGGTGATCGGCGACGGCTATACCAGCGCGCAACATGCGTTGTTCGACAGCGACGCGATGATCCTGCATGACTCGTTCTTCGGTCTCACGCCGTATCACGAGTACATGAGTTTCGTGAACTGGACGACCGGCTTCGTTGCCTCGAACCAGTCGGGCGCCGATCACCCGCCCTACCAGTCCGGCTGCACGTCGTCGGCGTGTTGTGCCGACTCCAGCGCGAGTGGCGATCCGCTGTCGGGGCAGATGGTCGACACCGCGTTCAATGGCCGATTCTGCACCTCGCAGATCCAGCGGCTCGTCACGGTCAGCTCGTCAGCCGTCCTCGCCGCCGCGGCAGCGTATCCGGGCTGGGACAAGATCTTCGTGGTCGTCAACGACGCGACCTATGGCGGCTCCGGCGGAAGCATCTCGGTGACGTCGACCAACCAGCAGGCCAACCAGATCATCCTCCACGAATTCGGCCACAGCTTCAGCCATCTGGCCGACGAATACGCGAGCCCCTATCCGGGCTTTCCGGCGTGCAGCGACCTCTCCGGCAGTGCGCCATGCGAGGCAAACGTCACCAACCAGACGGCTGCGGCATCGGTCAAGTGGTCGCCGTGGTTCACGCCAGGAAATGCGATTCCTACGCCGATCGGAACCGCGGGCGTCGGACTTTTCGAGGGTGCGCGCTATCTGGCGACCGGCATGTATCGTCCGGTGGACACGCAATGCCTGATGCAATTCCTCGGCAAGCCGTTTTGCCCCGTGTGTCGCCAGGAATACGTGCGCACGTTGTACCGCGGCGGTTTCGGTGTGCCGGCGACCGGCATCGATCTGATCGAGCCGGGTAGCGAATCGCCCGCCACAACACCGCCGGTGAATTACGCGGCCGGAAGCACGCGGGTTTTTCAGGTGACGTTGTTGCGACCGACGGTGGGCACACTCGCCATCCAGTGGTTGCTCGATGGAGCGCCGGTCAGTGGCGCGACGGGTTCGAGCTACGCGTTCACGCAGGCTGCGACAACTCCGGCCACCCATACGCTGCAGTTGCGCGTGACGGACTCGACGAGCTTCGTGACACCGTCGATGGCTGGATCGTTGCTCGACCACACGCGCACCTGGACGATCCACGTCAGCGCGGGCGACCTGATTTTCGCGAACAGTTTCGACTGATCAGGTTCGCTTTTCACGCGCCTCGCAAATTCGCCAGAGGCGACTGGACCGTCGTCACGGCACGGCGACCGCCACCGTCTCGACCTTGTCCAGCTTGATCCTTCCAAGCATGTCCAGACCCGAGTAGAAACGCCACGGATCGCCGTCGCCGATGGCGAGTGCAATGTGCCCGGCGTCGAATCCCATCAGTGCGGCATCGAAGCTCTGCCAGCGTCCCTCGACGAACGCCTGCGCCCACGCGTGCGGCACGAAAACCTGATCCTTTCCGGCAAATCCCGGCGCATAGGCAAGCCCGTCGACGACGCGCGTCGCGATGCCGCTCGCGCGCCCAAGCGCGGCGACCAGCACTGCATGTTCGGTGCAGTCGCCTTCCGGCTTGCGCGCGACGTCCAGCGCCGAGGCATAACCGACATCGAGGTTCTTGGTGCGGATGTAGCTGCGCACGAACGTTTCAATGCGCTGCATCCGTTCCTCGCGTGTTTTCGCATCGCCGGTCGCGCGCGCGGCCAGCTGCACGATTTCGGGTGCCGTGCTCTGCAGCCAGTCATTCGGCATCAGATCCTCGAGTGGAGGTTTTTCGGGTGTGTAAATGCGTGCGTTCTTCCGCACCGTGACGATCCACGCGTCCCCCTCGCGCGCAACACGCTGCTCGTCGGTCTGCGGAAGGTTCAGCGCGGCGCCGTCGTTGAGCGCTTTCAGCGTATAGCGCATCGCGCCCGACAGTTCATCGGTGCGCAGCGGACGCGGCGAACTCATCAGCGTGCGTGCGAACACGTCGCTGCCCTGGTTCGGCGCGGTTGCGCAGGCACGGTCGCAGGCGAGCAGTGTGAGATCGACGCCGAGCATCGGCATGGTGAGCTTGTAGACCGTCTGTTCGTCGTCGACCCAGGCGCGGCTCTTCATCTGCGCGCCCGGAAACGCGATGGTCTGTTCGATCGGGGTCAACGCGCGCCGCCCTTGCGGGAGGTCGACCGATTCGCCTGCTCCGATGACACTGGTGACTTCGGCGGCATCAAGGCTGGACGGCTGGAACGACAACGCTTTCGCGCGGGTGCCGGCAGCGAGGCCCGCGCGTAGTCCGGCCAGCCGGATGCCCTCGGGGAGCAATGCCCCTTTCGGCCATGGCATGCTGCGTTTCCGTGGATCCGTCGCGCTGCCGGTGACGACGTCGATCACTCCATCGTGCACGGTCCCATCAATGACCGTTTCGCTGCCGGAGAGCTTCGAGACGCTGCGGAACGACAGGGGACGCCCGTCGAGGGTTTCCGTTGAGGTTTCGGCGTTGCCGAGCGCAACGTGCACGCCCGCGCGCTCCAGCTCGACATCGAGGGACTGCACGGTGGTCACGTGTCCGTCCTGCACGACGCGCTTCGATTCGAACGCGCCGATCTTGCGACCGTCGAGCAGCACGGTGAACCACTGCTGGGTCGGCGGCGCGGCGGATGCGGCAGTCGGCGCGAGGGACGAGGCGAGCAGCACGAATGTGGAAAGTCGCATGGATTTCTCGAGGCAGGGCACGCGTCAGTGTGCACCAAGTGACGTGCGCGAAGGATGATCGACCCTTCCGTCCAAAGGCATTCTCATGGCGCCGAAGTGCCGGCTCCGCCCGTTACCCCTAGAATTGCACGACCCACATTTCGACACCGCGACCATGAAATCGTTCGGCACACCGCATACCGACACTGCCATCCGCGTGCTGCTGCTCGGTTCTGGCGAGTTGGGGAAAGAGGTCGCCATCGAATTGCAGCGGCTCGCGGTCGAGGTGATCGCGGT
>NZ_JBDSWZ010000173.1:0-2604 GCF_039926425.1 Dokdonella sp. | reverse complement strand
GGTACAAAAGAGCATCGCGGCTGAAGCCGCTCCTACAGGAATTTGATGGGGTATCTCAGGCGGCCTTGACCGATGCGACCGCTTTCTGCGCGGCGTCATTGAGATCGTCGGCGGACGTGATTGCGAGACCCGATTTCTGCAGCAGCTCGCGGCCCTTCTCGACGTTGGTGCCCTGCAGTCGCACGATGACCGGAATCTTCAGACCGACTTCCTTCACCGCGGCGATGATGCCCTCGGCGATCAGGTCGCAGCGCACGATGCCGCCGAAGATGTTGACGAGAATCGCCTGCACCTTGTCCGAGCTCAGGATCAGCTTGAACGCTTCGGTCACGCGTTCCTTCGTGGCGCCGCCGCCGACATCGAGGAAATTGGCCGGTTCGCCGCCGGCGAGCTTGATCACGTCCATCGTCGCCATCGCGAGACCGGCGCCGTTGACCATGCAGCCGATGTTGCCGTCCATCGTCACGTAGTTGAGGTTGTGCTGCACCGCCGACGCTTCCGCCGCGTCTTCCTGCGTCAGGTCGCGCATCGCGGCGAGCTTCGGGTGACGGAACTCGGCGTTGTCGTCCGAATCCACCTTGCCGTCGAGCGCCATCAGGTCGCCCGAGGTCAGGATCGCCAGCGGATTGAGTTCGACCAGCGCGAGATCCTTCTCGTTGAACAGCTTGTACAGGCCCAGCATGATCTTGGTCAGCTGGCTCGCCTGCTTGCCGTTGAGGCCCATGTCGAACGCGAGCTTGCGGCACTGGTACGGCTGCAGACCCTCGACGAAGTTCACTTCGATCGTGTGGATGTCGTCGGGCGTTTCGCGCGCGACCTGCTCGATGTCGACGCCGCCCTGCGCCGACGCAATGAACGACACCGACCGGGTATCCCGATCGACCAGGATCGACAGGTACAGCTCCTTCGCGATGTCCGTCGCATCGGTCACCAGCACCAGGTTCACCGGCAGCGCACGACCGCCGGACTGGTAGGTTTCCATCTTGGTGCCGAGCATGGCGGTCGCGGCCTTCTTGACGTCGTCGAACGACTTGCAGAACTTGACGCCGCCCGCCTTGCCGCGGCCCCCGGCGTGGATCTGCGCCTTGACCATCCATTGTTCGCCGCCGAGTGCCTTGGCGCAGTCAACCGCCTGTTCGGCGGTGGAGGCCACCTTGCCGGGCGGCACCGGAATGCCGTACTCGGCGAACAATTCCTTGGCTTGGTATTCGTGGAAATTCATGCAGGCACCTTGGCGTTAAGGACGCGCGGCCGCGACGCCAAGGCGAAGCGCCAGCAAGCGCAATCCGGAGGAAACGGCGCGGCGTGGTCGCGCAACGGTCGCCTATTCTCGGGGATGGGGTCGGGGAAATCAAAAGAAGTCACCACCTGCACAGTTGAGCCGGCAACGACACGCTGAGCCAACGCGCCTCGCTCGTCCTGTGCTGCACCGGTGCACGCAGAGCAATTCGCGAACAACGGTGTCGCGCTCGCCCGATGCAAGCTCGAAGCCGCGGTTTCGCTATACTCGGGCGAATGGGGACGACGTGACCGCAGCACTCCTGACTCGCAGCAATGCCGGTTCTCCGGGCGACATTACCCGGCGCGAACTGTATTTCTTCAATCTCTATCGCTGCCTCGAAGCGGTCATCTACGCCGGGCTGGTGTTCAGTCCGTACGCGATCGAGTGGGTCAAAATCGCCCGGCCGGTACTCGGGCAAGCGGTTGCCATCGCCTATCTGGTCACCGCGTTCGTGCTGCTGCTTGGCACCGACCGCATGCGCGAACGTCTTTCCAGCGGCATCAGCGCGTCCCTGACCATCGACATCGTCGCCTCGTCACTGCTGTTGCTCGCACTTGCCGGCCACACAGTCGTGCCGATGCTGATGCTGGTCAACGTCGGCATCGCCGCGTTGTTGCTGCCGCGCCGCGCCTACGTGTTCGCCGGAATGGCCACCATCGGGGTTCTTGCGCCATTCGCCTACCAGCGCCTGACCTTGCCCGATGCCACCCACCCGGGCGTCGAAACCGTGGCGATCGTCGTCGCCTATTTCATCGTTGCCGCCTTGCTGCGGTACCTCGGCGGCCACATGCGCGCGACCGAAGACCTGGCTGCACAGCGCGGCGTCGATCTGCTCAACCTGGAGCAGGTCAACGAGCTGATCATCCAGCGCATGAAAACCGGCGTGCTGCTGGTCGACCAGGCAAACCAGATCCTGCGCATCAACGAATCGGCCTGGCACCTGATCGGCAATCCGCCGCCGAATCAGCGCGAACTCGGCACGGTTGCTGCGGAACTGTCGCGCCGCCTTTACCACTGGCGCCATTCCGGCAAGACCGACCAGACCGCCGTGGCGCTCGCGCATGACGTGCCCGAAGTCATCCCGCGTTTCACCCGGCTCGCGCCGAATGACGACACCAACGTGCTGATCTTTCTGGACGACACCTCGTTGCTGTCGCGACGTGCGGAGGAACTGACGCTGTCATCGCTCGGTCGTTTGTCCGCCTCGATCGCCCACGAGATCCGCAATCCACTCGCGGCGATCCGCTATTCGGCGCAACTGCTGGCCGAATCGCCGGAGCTCAACGCCGAGGACAAGCGCCTCGTCGACATCGTCAACAACC
>NZ_JBDSWZ010000172.1:0-15681 GCF_039926425.1 Dokdonella sp. | reverse complement strand
GTATTGCCATGGGCATCGCCTCCTCCCGGTCGCGCACCGCGACGCGCGCGGCCGGGCTGCCCATTGCTGTCGGGAAACCAGCTCCGCAACACCGCGGGACTGAGTCCCGGCTCGGCGTACGCAGCGTTTCCGCGCGGCTGCCCTTGACCTTGACCTTGACCTTGACCTTGACCGCGACCGGGGCCGCGGTTCGGACGCGGTCCTTGCGATGGACCGCCTGGACCACGACGGTTCTGGCCTTGCGCCGGGCGCGGACCACCGCGACCCGGTGCACCGCCGGGTCCGCCCCGCGTCTTGCGTCCGGGCTTGCCGGCACCCGGTCGAAACGCATCGTCACGGATACGATCGTACGCGGCAAACTCGCGTGCCTCGTCGTTGCGCGCGCTGGTCCAGGCCTGCTGGGATTTCGGGCTGGGCCTGAACTCGGTCGGTGTCGCGCGCCGCTGTCCGATCACCGGCGCAAGCGTGAGCCGCGGAGCGCGTTCATGGATACCGCTGCGCTGACGCAGTTGGGTGATCTGCCCCGCATCGAGCTCGGTGTGCCGGCTGCGCAGAAGTCCACGAGGAAGCTCGATGGTGCCATAGCGGATGCGCTTGAGGCGGCTGACCATCAGCCCTTGCGATTCCCACATGCGACGGACTTCGCGATTGCGACCCTCGCGCAGCACCACGCGGAACCACGAGTGACTGTTGCCGCGGCTGATCACCGCGATCTCCTCGAAATGCGCTGGGCCGTCTTCGAGGTCGATGCCGTTCTTCAATTTCTCGACGGTTTCGTCAGGCACCTCACCATGGACGCGGCAGATGTACTCGCGCTCGATCTCCGAGCTGGGGTGCATGAGCTGGTTGGCAAGCTCGCCATCGGTCGTCAGTAGAAGCAGGCCGGTGGTGTTGATGTCGAGTCGGCCGACCGCGATCCAGCGTGCACCCTTGAGCACGGGCAACTGCTCGAACACCGTCGGCCGACCTTCGGGATCTTCGCGCGTGGCGACCACTCCATCCGGTTTGTTGTAGAGGATGACCTGCGCATGTTCGGCGTTGTCGGCGACGACGACGAAGCGCTTGGCGTCGAGCTCGACGCGGTCGCCCGTGTGCACGCTCTGGCCGAGCGTCGCAACAGCGCCGTTGATCTGCACCTCGCCCGATTCGATGCGCTGCTCGAGCATGCGGCGCGAACCGAGTCCGGCATTGGCAAGAACCTTGTGCAGGCGCTCCTCGATGACCGGGGCGTCATCCGCTTCGGATCCGCGTTTGAGTTTCAGGATGGAGCGGGTGGGGGTGGTCATACGGCGGATTCCGGAATGTCTTTTTCGGCGTCGCCAGCGGTGGATCCGGCGTCGGAAAGCGAGGAAGAGGGCTCATCGTCTTCGACGATGGCGTGGGGAAGGTCAGGGGTGGCGGATTCGTGCACGGCCGGCACTCTCGACGTCTCGCCTTCGTCGATGGACGATGCGTCGATGGGATCGTCGGGCTCTTCGAGCTCCTCGGTCGCTTCTTCGTCGTCCGGCAGCCCGACTGCCGCCGCGATCACGCGGCGGTCGGCGTCGAATTCAAGCTGCGGATCGGCTTCCTCGAAATCGCGAAGCTCGCTCAATGATGGCAATTCGTCCAGCGACTTCAGGTTGAAATAATCGAGGAACTGTTTGGTGGTGCCGAACAGGGCGGGCTTTCCCGGCAGGTCGCGGTAACCGACCACGCGGACCCATTCGCGTTCTTCGAGCGTGCGAACGATGTTCGTCGAGACGGCGACACCGCGAATCTGCTCGATCTCCGCGCGAGTGATCGGTTGGCGATAGGCGATCAGCGAGAGCGTTTCGAGCAGCGCGCGCGAATAGCGCGAAGGCCGCTCGCTCCACAGGCGCGAGATGAACGCGTGAACGTCCTGGCGCACCTGATAGCGGAATCCCGACGCGACTTCGACCAGTTCGATGCCTCGCTCCGCACAGTCGTCCTGGAGATCGCTCAGCGCCCGCGCGAGATCGTCGTGCGGCGGCATCTCGAGCTCGTCGAACAATCCGGAGATCTGTGGCAGCGTCAACGGGTGGGACGAGGCGAGCAACGCGGCCTCGATGATGCATTTGAGTTGATTGCGTTCCATCAGAACCAGTGCTTATTGGACCAATGCGGTCATGGGAGATCGCGTGCTGAATCGAGCCATCATGGATCGGTCTCCAGGATCACAAGGTGGCGAGTGATTTGAGATAAATCGGTGCGAGCGCTTCTTCCTGAAGGATCTCCACGAGATGTTCCTTCGCCAGTTCGAGCAGGGCAAGGAAGGTGACGACGATGCCGCGCCGTCCTTCGCTCGGGTCGAACAGGTTCTCGAAGCGATGGAACCCGCCGTCGCCCAGCGCACGCAGTAGGTCGCTCATGCGGCTGCGCACATTCAGCGCCTCCCGCTGAATGGCGTGGTGGCCATAGAGGTCGGCCCGCTTCATCACGTCCTTCAGCGCCAGCAGCAATTCACGCAGCTCGACCGGCGGCGGCAGCCGCACCACGTTGCGATCCTCGACGGCGACGTGCGCCATCGCGAAATCGCGCTCCTGGCGCGGCATTGCATCGATGTCCTCGGCGGCCTTCTTGAAGCGCTCGTACTCCTGCAGTCGCCGCACGAGTTCCGCGCGCGGGTCCGATTCGATCCCTTCCTCGCTTGGCGGGCGCGGCAACAGCAGGCGCGACTTGATCTCGGCGAGGATCGCGGCCATCACCAGATACTCGGCCGCGAGCTCCAGCTTCATCTCATGCATCAACTCGATGTAGTCGACGTACTGGCGGGTGATCTCGGCCACCGGGATATCGAGGATGTCGAGGTTCTGACGGCGGATCAGGTAAAGCAGCAGGTCGAGCGGACCCTCGAACGCCTCCAGAATCACTTCCAGCGCATCCGGCGGAATGTACAGATCCTGCGGCATCTGCAGCAACGGCTGGCCGCGCACGACCGCCAGCGGGATTTCCTGCTGCTGCGGTTGCGGCGCGAAGGCGCTGGCCGGGGTGTCTGGAGTGGGCTGTTCGGCGGTCTGGTTCATCAAGGATCCCATGACCTCACTCCCGTGTGCGGGCGCCTCACGGCGTGGGTCATGCGTCAGATCATGTCGAGGCTTGCGGCGGTCGTTTCGAAAACGGTACACGATGGAATCGTGGGTGCGAACTCCGGTGCGGGCGCGAGTTCCATGGCAAGCCATGCCTCGACCACCGATCCGGTACGAACGCCGTGGGTTCCCGCGAATCGCTTTCGAAAGAGCGTTGCAAACCACTCGGAAGTTGCGGCGTGGCGTTCGGTCGGAGCATCCAGACCGGTACGGCGCCTGCAACGAAGGACACCCGGATCCCTGATCCGGAAGTCGGTAAAACCCATCCAACGATTCGAGAGTGCCGGCAGGTTGGCTGCATCGCCGCGTCTCGCGCGGGGATCCTGCGGGTTCCCGATTTGCGAGTAGGGTACGGGCAATCGCACCATTGCGCAAATGGTCGCAGGATCGTTGGCGGGTGGCGGGCATCGGATCGTGCGGCTTGGGCTACCATACGCGGCCATCTGAGGATCCTCCATGTGGTACGCAATCGTCGGTAACGACACTCCCGATTCCCTCGCGCGTCGGCAGGAAGCAAGGCCCGCCCACCTTGCACGGCTGAACGACCTGCGCAACGAGGGGCGACTGCTTCTCGCCGGCCCGTTTCCGGCGATCGACGCCGAGGATCCAGGTCCGGCAGGGTTCACCGGCAGTCTCGTGGTTGCGGAGTTCGAGGACCTGCTGGCGGCACGTACGTGGGCCGACGCCGATCCCTATGTCTCGGCGGGCGTGTACGCCAACGTCGACGTGAAACCGTTTCGCAAGGTGCTGCCTTGATCGACCGCATGGGTGCGATCCGGGCGCTGCTCGAAGCAAGCCTTGAGCCGAGCGCACTGCAGGTCGAGGACGAAAGCCACAAGCATGCCGGTCACGCGGGTGCACGGGACGGTCGGGGTCATTTTCGCGTGACCATCGTCAGCGCGGCGTTTCGTGGGCAGGCGCCGCTCGCCCGGCATCGTGCGGTGTATGCCGCGCTGGGCGATCTGATGCAGACCGACATCCATGCGCTCGCGATCGACGCGCGCGCTCCCGACGAAGAATCCCGATAAGGTTTTTGCTCGCATGCGTCTGACCACGATCAAGATCGCCGGATTCAAATCCTTCGTCGATCCGACGACCCTGCACCTCCCCACCAACATGACCGGCGTCGTCGGTCCGAACGGTTGCGGGAAATCCAACATCATCGATGCAATCCGCTGGGTGATGGGGGAGAGTGCCGCAAGCCGGCTGCGCGGCGACTCGCTGACCGATGTGATCTTCTCCGGCTCGAGCAGCCGCAAGCCGGTTGGCAGTGCAATGGTCGAACTCCTGTTCGACAATTCCGATGGTCTGATCGTCGGCGAGTTCGCCAGCTACACGGAAATTTCGGTCAAACGCATCGTCAGTCGCGACGGCCAATCGCAGTATCACCTCAACGGCGTTCGCTGCCGTCGACGCGACATTACCGACCTGTTCCTTGGGACCGGCCTCGGTCCGCGGAGCTACTCGATCATCGAACAGGGGATGATTTCGCAGATCGTCGAAGCTGATCCGGAGCAGTTGCGCAGCCATCTGGAGGAAGCGGCCGGCATCTCCAAGTACAAGGAGCGCCGCAAGGAAACCGAAAGCCGCATCAAGGCGACGCGCGAGAATCTCGATCGCGTGCGCGACGTGCGCGACGAAGTCGACAAACAACTCGAACACCTCAAGCGCCAGGCGAAGACCGCCGAGCGTTGGCAATTGCTGAAGGACGAACAGAAGAAGAAGGAAGCCGAGGTCAAGGCGCTGACCCTGCGCGCGGCGCAGGTCGAGCTCGATGGGCATTCCAGTGCGCGGAGCAAGGCCGAGCTCGAGATTGAACGACAGCTTGCCGGGCAGCGGCACACCGAGGCTGCGCTGGAAGCCGGGCGCGACACCCATGCGGTCGCCGCCGAGCACATGAACGCGGTGCAGGGCGAGGTCTATCAGGTCGGCGCCGAGATCGCGCGCGTGGAGCAACAGATCCAGCACGGCAAGGAGCTTGCGGAGCAACTGGAACGATCACGCCAGGAAACCGAGCGGTCGCATGCGGAACTGGCCGATCACATCGAAAGCGATCGCCAGCGCTTCGAAGAAATCGGCACACTGCTGGCCGACGCCGAGCCGCAGCTCGCGACATTGCGCGAAGCCGACGAGGATGCTGGCGAAGCCCTTCGCCTTGCCGAGACGAAGCTGGCCGAATGGCAGGTGCAGTGGGATCAGCACGCCCAGTCCACCTCGCAAGCGGGACAGGCTGCCGAAGTCGAACGCACGCGGCTGGATTATCTCGACAAGCAATGCCTGGCGTCCGACCAGCGCCGTGATGCACTTGAGTCGGAACGCGCCGCGGCAAATCTCGACGAACTCGGGGCTGCCCTTGCGGCGCTCGACGTCGAACACGGCACCCTCCGGGAGCATGTCGAGACCCATACCGACGTCCTCGACGAACGACGCTCCGCTGCCGAGTCTGCGCTGGAGCACGAGCGCGCGACGCATTCCGCGCTGAGCCATGCGCGAGGCACGCTGGAAACCATGCGCGGCCGACTCGGATCGCTGGAGACGCTGCAACACGCGGCGCTCGGCGACGCCGGCGGTGCAGTGCAGGCGTGGTTGGACAATCTCGGTCTGGGCGACAGCAAGCGACTGGGCGAAATCCTTCAGGTCGATGCCGGCTGGGAGCGCGCGGTGGAGACGGTCCTGGAAGGATGGCTGGAATCGGTGCTGGTGGACGACGCGCCCGCGTTGACCGGAGAGATCGGCACGCTGACGGGTACGGATATCGCGTTGATGAGCGCGGATGCGTCGCCGGCCCATGTGCCGGCGGATTCGCTCGCAGCGCATGTCCAGGGTCCCGCAGCGGCGCGCGCGTTGCTGGCGCGCGTCAAGGTCGTGGCGTCGCTTGACGTTGCACGGACGATCACGCAAGCGGCGGGCGAGTCAGTCGTGACGCCGGACGGCGAATGGATCGGAGCCGGATTCGTGCGCGTGCAACGCGGGGCCGGTGCGCAGGTCGGCGTGATCGCTCGCGAACGCGAGATCCGCGAACTGAACGCGCGCGTCGGCGACGTGGAGCAGGAAATCGCTGCGAAAACCGACGCGCTCGATCGCGGCAAGCTCGCACGGATCGACGCGGAGCGCGTGCGCGATGACGCGCAACGCGAGCTGTACACGGCGCACCGGCGTCTCGCTGAACTGGCGGGGCAGTTGCAGAGCCATCGTGGACGCATCGACAGCGCCAACGAAAGACTCGTGCGCGTCGCCGGCGAGCTCGAAGAGGTCAACGCGAAGCTCGACGCGGATCGCGCAAACGCCCGTGAGGCGCGCGGGCGCCTGGAGTCCGCGGTCGGAAACATGGGTGATCTCGAGCAGCGCCGCCATGCACTCGATGCCGAGCGCCGCAGTCTGCTCGAGGGTCGCGAAGAAGCGCGGATGAACTCGCGCGAAGCGCGCGATGCTGCGCATCAACTCGCGTTGTCGACCGAGTCGCGCCGTACCGCGGCAGCGGCACTCGAACAGTCACTGCAGCGCATGCACGGCCAGCTTGTGCACCTTGAAACGCGCCGGCAGGAGATCGCGACACGACTGGCATCCGGAACCGACCCTCTGGCGGGACTGGAGAGCGAGCGCCAGGTTCATCTCAACCAGCGCCTGGTGGTCGACCGCAAGATGGTCGAGGCGCGCCAGGCATTGCAGGAACAGGACACCGAGCTGCGGAGGCTGGAACAGGAACGCCACCGGTTCGAGCATGCACTGAACGAGCATCGCGAACACGTCGCAACCCTGCGCCTGCGCGAGCAGGAGCACCGACTTCATGCCGAGGCGCTGCAACTCGCCATTGTCGAGGCGGGATTCGATGTCCAGGCGATTCTTGAAACCCTGCCCGGTGAAGCGGATGCTGCGCAATGGCAGGCGGAGCTGGCCGAGCTCGACCACAAGATCCGTCGACTCGAACCGGTCAATCTCGCTGCAATCCAGGAATACGAGGAGCAGTCGCAGCGCAAGACCTATCTCGATGCGCAGCTGCTGGACCTCACCACTGCACTTGAAACGCTCGAAGGCGCGATCCGCAAGATCGACAAGGAAACGCGGGCGCGGTTCAAGGAAACGTTCGATCGCGTCAACACGGGTGTGCAGGAACTGTTCCCTCGATTGTTCGGCGGCGGGCATGCGCATCTCGAACTGACCGGCGACGATCTCCTGTCGACCGGCGTGACGATCATGGCGCGCCCGCCCGGCAAGCGGGTCAGTTCGATCTCCCTGCTGTCGGGCGGAGAAAAGGCGTTGACTGCGGTGTCGCTCGTCTTTGCGATCTTCCGACTCAATCCTGCACCGTTCTGCCTGCTCGACGAGGTGGACGCGCCACTCGACGAAGCCAACGTTGGTCGCTTCTCGTCCCTCGTGACCGAGATGAGCGAGCACGTGCAGTTCATCTTCGTCACCCACAACAAGTCGACGATGGAGGCCGCCCGACAGTTGTGCGGCGTTACCATGCGCGAGCCAGGCGTTTCGCGGCTGGTGCAGGTCGACCTCGAAGAGGCCGCCAAGCTCGCCGGCGCGGCCTGATCGCGTTGTCGAATCCGTTGACGATCTTTCGAAGCATGAGGACACCCTGATGGACTGGAATCCTGTCGTCGGCATTCCGCTGGTCATTGGCGGAATGATCGTGCTGGTACTGATCTACCTGTTCGGTGGCCCGAAGAGGCCGGGGCAGGGAGAGCGCAGAACCTTTCGGCGAAGCGCAAGGGGCGGGCGGGTCGAACCGACGTTCGGAGAGTCGATCGAGCCGGTCAACCCCGATCAGGGCGAGCTTCAGGTATCGATGCACGCCGAGTCGGATCGCACCGATTCGATGCCGCAGGCGACTGCGTCGCTGACTCGGCCTGCGCTGCGTTCGAGCGTCGGCACGCGACCTGCGGACCGGC
Source organism: Dokdonella sp. (assembly GCF_039926425.1). Lineage (GTDB taxonomy): Bacteria > Pseudomonadota > Gammaproteobacteria > Xanthomonadales > Rhodanobacteraceae > Dokdonella_A. Next base: position 7,694 of record NZ_JBDSWZ010000172.1, on the reverse strand, counting down.
AGATCGAACGGATCGTCACGTTGTATGTCGCCGCGCGTCCGGGCGAAACCCTCGCCGGTTCGGATGTGGTTGTTGCGGCGGAAAAGGCCGGCCTGCAGTTTGGCGACATGGGCATCTTTCATCGGCCGGTTCTTGGCAAGGTCGTCGAAGGTCCGGTCTTCAGCATGGCCAACATGGTCAAGCCGGGCAGCTTCGACATGAGCCAGCTCGATACCGTTCGCACACCCGGCGTCACCTTGTTCATGACCCTTCCCGGCCCGTTGCCGGCACTCGACGCATGGGAAATGCTGCTGCCGACGGCGCAGCGACTTGCCGAGCTGCTGGACGCGCAGGTGCTCGATGAAGGGCGCAACGCACTCGGTCGCCAGCGAATCGCGCATCTGCGCGACGAGCTGCGCGCGTGGGACCGGCAGCAGGAACGCAATCAGATCCGACCTGGTCGGTAGCACGCAGGCGTTCGGGCTAGTCGCGCGTGTAGACGCTCGCGAGCGAATTGAGATGGAAGCGTTCCGCATCACGCAGGAACGGAGCGATCAGCATCATCACCTGATGGATGCCGCGATTGAGATCGGCCTCGTCGGCATCCGCCCGGCCGGTTCGGACCGCGTTGAAATTGATCCAGAACGTCGCGATCAGCAGGATGTTCTCTGCCAGCGCCCGAATCTCGTCTGCGCTTGCGCGCATCACGCCGGCGGCGACCAGCCGTTGCAGCAGTTCGGTTGCACTGCTGGCCGCGCGCGTCATGATCCGCGCAAAACGAAGCTTGAGCTTGCGGTTGCGCGCGAGGATGTCGACGAGGTCGCGATAGAGGAAGCGGGTCTGCCACAGGGACGCGAACACCAGATGCAGTTGCAGCCAGATGTCCTCGAGCGTGGGTTCGCGACCCTCGGGCAGCAGCAGGGCGTCGTCAATGCGCGATTCGTACCGCGCGAACAGGTGACCGACGATGTCGTCCTTGTTGCGGAAATGGTAGTAGAGGTTGCCCGGACTGATGCCGAGCTCGTCGGCAATGTGGTTTGTGGTAACGTTCGGTTCGCCGCGCGCATTGAACATCGCGAGACTGGTTTCAAGGATGCGTTCGCGGGTCTGGCGCGCCATGCGCGTAGTGCCGCGGGGCCAATCGCGCTTCAGCCGCCAAGCTTCTTCACGAGGTCGACGTATTTCTGCATCGCGTCCTCGTTCTTCGTGCCCTTGAGCTTGCCCCAGGCCTCGTATTTCGCCGTGCCGACAAAATCGAAGAAGCCGGGCTTCGGTCCGGAGACATCTCCTTCGGCACCCTGCTTGTACAAAGCGTAAAGCTTCAACAGCATGTCGTTGTCCGGACGCTCGGACAGCTTCTTGCTGTCTTCCACCGCCTGTTCGAATCGGTTCTGGATGGTGGGCATGGACGAGCTCGCAGGTGGCTGTTCGCAGTGCGGATGTCGAGCTTACAACAGCGCGCCCTGGCACGGTCAACCGGCATAGCCATGCGTGCACACGCGCGGCTATGCTTGTCTGCACGCAGGCAGACCGGGGAACGCGGCGATGACGTATTTCGTGACAGGTGCGACGGGATTCATCGGACGGCATCTTCTCGAGCGTTTGCTGGAGCGAAAGGGAACGATCCATTGCCTCGTGCGCAAGGAATCGCTTGCGAAGTTCACCGCGCTGCGCGACGAACTCGGAGTGGGGGAAGACCGGCTCGTCGCCGTCATCGGCAATCTCGACAAGCCACGACTCGGAATCACTCCGTCCGCGCTCAGGTCGCTCGGTGGAAAGGTCAGGCATTTCTTCCATCTCGCAGCACTCTACGATCTCGGTGCGACCCTGGAAGCGCAGGCGACCGCAAACGTGGATGGCACGCGGCACGCGATCGAACTCGCGCAAGCGCTCAAGGCGGGCTGTTTCCACCATGTCAGCTCGATCGCCGTTGCCGGCCTTTATCCAGGCGTCTTCCGCGAGGACATGTTCGATGAGGCCGAGGAACTGGATCATCCGTATTTCCGCACCAAGCACGACGCGGAAGCGCTGGTTCGACAAGATTGCACGCGTCCCTTCCGCATCTATCGCCCGGGCATCGTGATCGGTGATTCACGCACCGGTGTGATCGACAAGATCGACGGCCCCTACTACTTCTTTCGTCTGCTCAAGAGAATGCGCGAGCTGCTGCCCCCGTGGATGCCGACCATCGGCCTCGAAGGCGGAAGGATCAATCTCGTACCGGTCGACTGGGTCGCCGCGGTGCTCGACCATGTCGCGCACAAGCCTGCGCTGGACGGCCATACCTTTCACCTGACCGACCCGGCACCGCGTCGGATCGGAGAAGTGCTGAACCTGTTCGCGCGCGCCGGGCATGCGCCGCAAATGACGATGCGCCTCGATGCGCGCATGTTCGGCTTCATTCCGGCAAGCATCCGTGCAGGCCTGGGCAACCTGCCACCGGTGAAACGCATCGCCGGCGTGTTGTTGCGCGATCTCGGCATTCCGCCGTCCGTGATGTCCTTCATCAACTACCCGACGCGCTTCGATTGCCGTGAGACCGAGCGCGCCCTGAAAGGCTCGAAGATCAAGTTGCCCAAGCTCGAGAACTACGCATGGCGCCTGTGGGACTACTGGGAGCGCCATCTGGATCCGGACCTGTTCGTCGACCATTCGCTCAGTGGAAAAGTGAAGAACAAGGTGGTGGTGATCACCGGTGGCTCGTCAGGCATCGGCAAGGCGGCTGCGATGAAAGTCGCCGCAGCGGGCGCGAGACTGGTGATCTGCGCGCGTGGCGCGGACGAACTGGAAGCGACGAAGAAGGAAATCGAGGCCGCGGGTGGAACCTGCCATACCTATCAGGTCGATCTGGCAGACCTCGCGTCGTGCGATGGCTTCGTCGCGCAAGTCCTCGCAGACCACGGGCACGTGGACATCCTGATCAACAACGCAGGGCGGTCGATCCGGCGCGCGATCCACGCGAGCTTCGACCGTTTCCACGATTTCGAACGCACCATGCAGCTCAACTATTTTGGTGCGCTTCGCCTGATCATGGGCGTTCTTCCGGGGATGGCAGAGCGCCATCGCGGCCACATCATCAACATTTCGTCGATTGGCGTGCTGACCAACTCACCACGGTTTTCCGCCTATGTCGCGTCGAAAGCGGCACTCGATGCGTTCTCGCGCTGCGCGCAGGCCGAATACTCCGACAACGGCGTCAGTTTCACGACGATCAACATGCCGCTGGTGAAGACGCCGATGATCGCACCGACGAAGATGTATGACTCGGTGCCGACGCTCTCACCCGACGAAGCCGCCGACATCATCGTCGAGGCGATCGTCGAGAAGCCGGTGCGGATCGCGACGCGACTCGGTACGTTTGCGCAAGTGTTCTACGCGCTGGCACCGCGCGTCTACGAGATCATGATGAACACGATTTTCCGACTGTTTCCGGATTCGTCGGCGTCGAAGGGAATGAAGGGAAGGGCGGAAACCCACGAGCCGACGACCGAGCAGATCGCCGTCGCGGCATTGCTGAGAGGGGTTCACTGGTAGTGCACCCGCGGGCCGATGCGTCGTCACGAGTCGCGTCGAGATGGCGGAGCCGATGAGCTCGTGTCGTAGGCCGGACGCGCTCGCGTGGCCGGCGGTTTCATTTTTCCGCCGGTCCACTGCCGGCCGCGCAAGCGCGTCCGGCCTACAACAGCAGGTTCACTATCGGGTTGAAGTCGAGCTACTTGCTTGAGCGCTTCGCAGCGGGTCGCTTCGAGCCGGGTTGTTTGGTGGCAGCGCGCTTCGCCGCAGCCTTCGCCGGTGCGCGCTTGTGCACGTCGCGCGACAGATCGTCGACCCGCTTGCTGAGCGATTGCATGTCGTCCTGGCTCGGGATGCCCATGCGTCCGAGCGCGCGAGACACGCGATCTTCGAAGATCTTCTCGAGCTTGTCCCAGGTCTCCTGGCTCCGCTCGCGTGCCTGGCCGATCGTCGACTCGACGTTTCCGCGCACTTCGCTGACCTTGGCCTCGGTGAACCGGCGCGTCTTCGCGTCGAGCGCGGAGCCTTCCTTCACCAGCGCCTCGAACAGCTTGCCGCCTTCCGCCTGTGCCTTCGAGAACGCGCCAAGTCCGGCCAGCCAGATCTGCTGAGCAGAATCCATCACGGTCTTGCTGACGCCGCGTGCCTCGTCTACGGCGTCTTGCGCCTTGCGGGCCTTGAGTCGGGGTTTCGCCGCCATTGTCGTTTCCTCTCGTTGACTTGCGCGGCACGGACTGCCGCGGTTGACGCGACTTTCCCGATTCGCGTTAGAGCAGACACACTACATGGCATCCGCGAACGGATGAATGGACGATCAGGCCAGGTGCTCGTCGAGTTGGCGCTTGATCTCGCGCTCGATGACAGGTTTGAGCGCACCCATCAGGAATCCGAGCTCCACATGGACGTGCAACTCGTCCTTGGCAACGGCAATGTGACCATTGACCCCGCTTCGACGGAAATTCAACTGGTTGCCGCTCCAGTCGTGATCGATGCCGTATTCCTTGGCGATGCCTTTGGCCACTCGCTCGGTGGCGATCTTGGCTGCCTTCAGCGTCAGTTTGTGCGGTCGCCGGATATCGATGGCAGCCATGGGTTCCTCATGATCCAGATGCACGGGCTCGCATGATGCCCGAGCCGGGGCCGACTGCGTAGCCATGCGCTGCAGCCGGGCATCGCGCTCGCTGTGATAATGTCGCGCACCGCCCAGCAGGCACCGGCTTCCACGCGATGCGACTCAGTTTTGCCAATGGCGCCCACGCCGATTTCGTCCTCGATGCCGGCGTGGCGAGCCTCGGTCAGGCCGAGGGGAATACGGTCACGCTTCCGGGCAAGGATGTCGCTGCGCGGCACGCGCGGATCAGTGTCGATTCACGCGGCATCGTGCTCGACGTGCTCGATCCGCACGCGCGGACGCATCTCAATGCAAGGCCGATTCGTGAAAAGGCATTGCTTCGCTGTGGCGACGTACTGTGCCTCGGAACCGTCACCATCCACGTGAAGATGGACCGCGACGAGCAGATCGAGACGCGTGTGCCGGTTTCGCGGGAGGGGCTGGCGACACCGGCGAGTCCGTCCCGGGTCATGCTGCGCGGGGTGTCGGGAAGTCATTTCGGCAAAGTGCTCGCGGTCAATCCACGTCTCACCGTAGGCAGTGCTGCCGATTGCGGGCTGGTGATCAGCGAAGCCAACATCGCCCCCCGGCATGCGGTGATCGAGAACGTCGGTGATGCGATCTACGTGCGCACCCTCGGTGCGTCGAATGGACATTCGGTGAATGGCGTTCGCGTGACGCATGCGGTCGTCCACCCCGGCGACCAGCTCGCGTTCGAGCGCAACCATTTTCTCGTCGAGGCGCCCGGCTTGCCGTTGCGTGGTGAAGCACGCGATGACGTAGTGGAAGGTCGGAGTGACGGGATTGCACCTGTCAGCAGCGTACCGGTCGACACGGCATCGCCGGTCACCTCGATCTGGTGGCTGATCGGCGTCGCAGCGGTGATCGGGTTGCTGCTCGTTCTGTTGATCCATCGCGGCATCTGACACACATCCGTTGTCCGGGGTGCAATCACTGGGCGACGCGGGATCCACGAACATTTGACAGCCTTGGCTGCGGTGGGCGACTGGCGCGGCAATCCGCCGCTGCCCCGGATGTCGGCACCGGTTGCGAGCGTGCTGCGCCGCGGCATAATGGAATCCGGCCGGCCGCTGCGGCTGGTTCCCACAGGAGGTCACGTGAGTCGTGCCTACAATTTCAGCGCCGGCCCAGCCGCGCTGCCCGAAGACGTGTTGCGTCAGGCGCAGGCCGAGATGCTGGAGTGGGGAACGGCGCGTGCCTCAGTGATGGAAATCAGCCATCGCGGCAAGGATTTCATCGCGATGGCGGAGCAGGCCGAAGCCGACCTGCGCGAACTCCTCGCGGTTCCGTCCGGATACAAGGTGCTGTTCCTGCAAGGCGGGGCGACCCAGCACTTCGCGCAGATCCCGATGAACTTCGCACGGCCGGAGCAGACCGTCGACTACATTCTGACGGGCGACTGGAGCGAAAAGGCGGCGCAGGAAGCGAAGACGTTGGCCAAGGTGCGCATCGCCGCAAGTTCGGCCGACACCAACTACGACCGGATTCCCGCGCGCGCAAGCTGGGATCTCGATCCCGATGCCGCCTACGTGCACGTCACCCCGAACGAGACGATCCGCGGCGTCGAGTACCACACCATTCCGGAGGTCGGGAGCGTCCCTCTGATCGGCGACATTTCCTCGACCATTCTTTCGCGACCGCTCGACCTGTCGAAGTACGCGCTCGTCTATGCCGGTGCACAGAAGAACATCGGTCCATCCGGCCTGGTCGTGATGATCATTCGTGACGAACTGCTCGAGCGTTGTCCGAAGACGATCGCGAAAATCTTCAACTACGCCGAGCACGCCGCGCAGGGCTCGATGTTGAACACGCCGAACACGTGGGGCTGGTATCTCGCAGGGCTGGTGTTCCAGTCGCTGAAACGCAGCGGCGGAATCGCGGCCATGGCAGAACGCAATCGCGCCAAAGCCGAATTGATCTATGGTTACATCGACGGTTCGAACTACTACCGCAATCCGGTCGAGGTCTCCGCGCGCTCACGGATGAATGTTCCTTTCACGCTGCCACGCGCTGAGCTCGATGCTGCGTTCCTCAAGGAGTCGGAGGCGGCCGGCTTGCTGGCGCTGAAAGGGCATCGGGCCGTCGGCGGCATGCGCGCATCGATCTACAACGCAATGCCGCTGGAAGGCGTGCAGACGCTGGTGGATTTCATGGACGATTTCGCCAGGCGAAATGGCTAGTCCGGCGCCGCTCGATCACAGCGTCGCAATTTCAGCCTGACCGCATCCACGTTTCACAGAGGCCCACGCCATGTTCAAGATCCAGACGCTGAACAATATTTCGCGCAATGGCCTCGACCGCCTGCCGGCGGAGCTGTATTCGATTTCCGACACCATCAACGATCCGGATGCGGTGCTGGTCCGGTCGGCCGACATGCACAGGTTGCCGATCGCGGCGAGCGTCAAGGCGATCGCACGCGCCGGCGCGGGTACCAACAACATTCCGGTGGCAGACCTGTCGGCGCGCGGTGTGCCCGTCTTCAACGCGCCCGGCGCGAATGCGAACGCGGTGAAGGAACTGGTGGTTGCCGGCATGTTGCTCTCAGCGCGCAATATCGCCGACGCGGTCGGCTTCGTGCGCAGCCTCGCTTCGGGCGACGATCTCCATCAGAAGGTGGAAGCCGAGAAGAAGCGCTTCGTCGGATCGGAACTTTCGGGCAAGACGCTCGGAGTCGTCGGGCTCGGTGCAATCGGTGTCAAGGTCGCCAACGCCGCGTACGCGCTCGGCATGCGGGTCGTCGGATTCGATCCCCACATGACGGTGGATGGCGCGTGGCAGCTGTCGTCCGATGTCGTGAAAGCCGGGTCGCTCAACGAGCTGTTTGCGGCGGCGGACTACCTCACCTTTCACGTGCCGCTCAACGACAAGACCCGTGGGGTGTTCGGCGCGACCGCATTGGAGATCATCAAGCCCGGCATCGTGTTGCTGAATTTCGCGCGCGAAGGAATCGTGGATGCGACTGCATTGCGCGCGGGCCTCGCCGACGGACGCATCGGGCGCTACGTGTGCGATTTTCCGGAAGGCGACCTGCTGTCGAACCCGCGCGTGATCGCGTTGCCGCACCTCGGCG
>NZ_JBDSWZ010000171.1:0-17992 GCF_039926425.1 Dokdonella sp. | reverse complement strand
GCGCGCAACGTGGTCGTCACGGACGTCAACGACTATCGCCTCAAGCTCGCCGCCGACATGGGCGCGACGCGCGTGGTCAACGTGTCCAAGCAGTCGGTGAAGGAAGTGGTCAAGGACCTTCACATGGAAGGCTTCGACGTCGGCCTCGAGATGAGCGGCAACCCGCGGGCGTTCAACGACATGCTCGACTGCATGTACCACGGCGGCAAGGTTGCGCTGCTCGGAATCCTGCCAAACGGTGCCGGCATCGATTGGGAAAAAGTGATCTTCAAGGGCCTCACCCTGCACGGCATCTACGGCCGTCGCATGTATGAGACGTGGTATAAAATGACGCAAATGGTATTGACCGGCTTTCCGTTGCAGAAAGTCCTCACGCACCAGATCCACATCGACGATTTCCAGAAAGGGTTCGACCTGATGGAAGCCGGCAATTGCGGCAAGGTCGTGTGTTCCTGGAACTGACTTCAGCTGCAGGACGATGCCGACCCATCGAATCACCGACCTGCTCGAAGCCGACCTCGCCACGTTGCCGCCGGGGCCGATTCTCGTCGCATTCAGCGGCGGGCTCGATTCGGCGGCGTTGCTGCACGCGCTGTCCCGGTTGGACAGCGCGCGCGCGCGCGGGTTGCGAGCGGTGCACGTCGATCACGGCATTCACGACGACAGCGCGCAGTGGGCTCAGCGCTGCCGGGAATTCGCCGATGACTGCAACGTGCAGATCGATGTCTGTGCGATCGAGGTCTTGCGAACCCGCGGACTGGGTCTCGAAGCCAGTGCCCGGCGCGCGCGCTACGGAGAGATCGAACGGCTGATGACGTCGGGCGAAATCCTCGCCCTCGCCCACCACCGCGATGACCAGGCGGAAACGGTGCTGCTCAAACTGTTGCGCGGCGCAGGGCCGGAAGGAATCGGCGCCATGCGCCCGCTGCGCCGCCTTGGGCCTGGGCTCGCGTGGCGACCGTTGCTTGGCTTGCCACGCGCGGCCCTGCGCGAGTATGCCGAACAACACAGGATCCGATGGATCACCGATCCCAGCAACGCGGATCCGAGCATCGATCGCAATTTTCTGCGCATGCAGGTGATGCCACGCATCATGTCGCGTTGGCCCGAAGCCGAGGCGAGCATTGCGCAGAGCGCGACGTGGGCGCGCGCAGCAGCAGAATTCATCGAGGTTGAAGCCGACCGCGCTCTCGCTCGCCTGCAGGGGCTTGACCCGGCAACCCTCCATTTCCGTGACTGGCTCGACATGCCGCAGGCGCTGAGGGATCCGATCCTGCGACGCTGGTTGCGCACGCTCGATCTGCCGGAGCCGACGCACTACCAGGCGGCGGAACTGGTTCGCCAACTCGCGGAAGCCGGCGAGGATCGTCAGCCATGCGTCCGCTGGCCGGGTGCCGAGGTACGCAGGTATCGCGAACTGCTGCATGCATTGCCGCCACTGCAGGTGCCGCCATTCGATTGGGTGTCCGCATTCGACGGAGGCGTGCTCGCCTTGCCGATGAACCTCGGCACCTTGCGCCTCGTCGACGCCGAACGCCGTTGCGCGATCGTGACGGACGACTTGCACGTTCGATTCCGCCGTGGCGGCGAAAGCCTGCGCCTGGACGCGGGCGGACACACCCGCGAACTGCGCGACCTGTTCCAGGAAGCGGGAATCCCACCTTGGCAGCGGGGCCGTCTTCCGCTGGTCTTCGAGCGCGACGGTGGCCTGCTTGCCGTCGCCGACCTGTGGGTCAGCGAGGCTGGCTTCGCGCTGTTCGGCGCGCGTGGCGCACGGCTCGAATGGAGCCTCGGCAAGCCGACGGCCGCGGCGGCATGAGCGTCGACATTGATCTCGCCGCCGTGCTGGGTTAGCGTTCGCGCCCATGCCCGTCGCCAAAGCCACTGAAAAGACCCACCCGGTCGCCGAGTTCGAGCAGTCGCTCGACGAACTCGAGCAACTCGTCGTGCGCATGGAGAAGGGCGAACTCAGCCTCGACGATTCGCTGCAATCGTTCGAACGCGGGATCGCGCTCTACCGCAACTGCCAGGGCGCGCTCGACAGCGCGAAGCTGCGCGTCAACCAGTTGCTCGACCCGGCGATGCCCGACAGCGCCCGGCCTTTCGACCCCGATACGCCGTAAGCGTGGAGCTGGGACCTTCCCTGCTGGCGCTTTCCGCGCGCGCAGACGACGCTCTCGCGCGCGCGTTGCCATCGGCCGACCTTCCGCCCGTCGAACTGCATCGCGCGATGCGCTACGCCGTGCTCGGCGGCGGCAAGCGGCTACGGCCGCTGCTGGTCTATGCAACCGGGGCTGCGTTCGGCACCGCGCCTGAAACGCTCGATGTCGCGGCCGCTGCGGTCGAGATCATCCATGCCTATTCGCTGGTGCATGACGATCTTCCGGCGATGGACAACGACGCATTGAGACGCGGACGCCCAACCTGTCACATCGTGTTCGGCGATGCGATGGCCATCCTCGCCGGCGATGCGTTGCAGGCGCTTGCATTCGAAGTGCTGGCGGAGGATCCGCTGCTCGACATCGACGCCGGCACCCGTCTCGACATGCTGCGGACGCTTGCGACGGCCTGCGGTTCGCACGGCATGGCGGGCGGACAGGCGTTCGATCTGGCCGCGGTCGGGCAGATGCTGACTGCCGCCGAGCTCGAGCGCATGCACGTGCACAAAACCGGAGCGCTGATCCGCGCGTCGGTCCGCCTTGGCGCATTGGCGTCGGGCTGCAGCAACGCCGCCACGCTCGCGGCGCTGGAAACCTACGGCCATTCGATCGGTCTCGCGTTCCAGATTCGCGACGACCTGCTCGATATCGAGGCGGCCACCGAGCAGCTCGGCAAGACTGCGGGGAAAGATGTCGCGGCGAACAAGCCAACCTATCCGGCAATCCTTGGCATCGACGCGTCGCGCGCTGAACTAGAACGCCTCACGGCGGACGCGTTGGCGTCGATCGAACACTTCGGACCACGCGCCGAAGACCTGCGCAATCTGGCCAACTTCGTCGCTCAGCGCGCAAGCTGACCGATACGCAGCCGGCGCAAAGGCTGCGCCGGCTGCAAGGGCGTTCGGCTATTTCACCAGGCGCAGCGTGAACGGGTAACGATACGCCACGCCTTCGTTGGCCTTGATCGCCGCGATGACCGTGAAGACGATCCACGCAAGCCACAGGAGCACGCCGACCGGATAGGCGATGACCAATCCGATGCCCAGCGTGATGATCGAAAACAAGACCAGCGCGACGAAGGCGATCGCGACGGTGATGTTGTAGTTGAGCGCTTCCTTCGCCTGATCGGCTGCGAACGGCAACGTGTCCTTCTTGACCAGCCAGACAATCAGCGGTCCGACGATGCAGCCGATACCCGTGACGAATGCACTGAACGCCGACAGGTGGCCGATCATCGCCCACAGGCGCTCGTCGCTCGACTGCGCGACTGCAATGGACGGAGTCGGGGCCGGCGGGATGCTTGCAGTGTCGTTTTCGATCATGGAGGATCTCCGATGGATGACGGGGGCACTGTCTCGCGTTGACAACGGTGCGTCAACGGAGGGAAGTCAGGGTGTCGTCCCGCACCTTGCAACACGCGCGCGGCGATCGCATATGCATGCCTTCGCCGCATCACTCGCCAGCGATGGTCATCCGATCGAGCAGGATCGAACCCGTCAGGATGTGCGATCGCGGATCGACATCGCTGCCGACCGCAGCGATGTTCAAAAACATGTCGCGCAGGTTCGCCGCGATCGTGATCTCCTCCACCGGATACGCGATGTCGCCGTTCTCGACCCAGAAACCGCTCGCGCCCCGCGAGTAGTCACCGGTGATCAGCGACACGCCCTGGCCCATCAATTCGGTGACGACCAGACCGGTGTGCATCTGCTTGACGAGACCCGCGAAATTCTGGGACCCCGGCGTCACGATGACGTTGTGGATGCCGCCTGCGTTGCCGGTCGACTGCAGCCCGAGCTTGCGCGCCGAATAGCTGCCGAGGATGTAACGCGCCACCACGCCATCGGCCACGAGGTCGGAATCGCGTGTCGCGACCCCTTCGCCGTCGAACGCGGTCGAGCCGTGTCCGCGGGGAATGCGGGGGCGCTCGACGATCTGCATCCATTCGGGAAACACGCGCTTGCCGACATGCTCGGCGAGGAACGTCGCTTTGCGGTACAACGCGCCACCGCTCACCGCCGACAGGTAGTTGCCGATCAAGCCGCGCGCGACTTCGGGGACGAACAGGATCGGAGCGTCGCGCGTCGACAGGCTGCGAGCGCCGAGACGCGATACCGTGCGTTCGGCAGCCTTGCGCCCGAGCGCTGTCGCATCGCCGAAATCGCCGGCAGCACGGACGCTGTCGTAGGCGTAGTCGCGCTGCATGCCCTTCTCGTCCTCGGCAATCACCGCAACGGAGAGCGAGTGATGCGTACCGCGTTCGGTGCCGGTGAAGCCGAGCGAATTGGCATACGCGGTCATCGATGCGCTGACCTGCACCGATGCACCGTCGGAATTGTCGATGCGCGGATCGTACGAGCGGGCGGCATCCTCGATTTCGATCCCGAGCTGGATCGCTTCTTCGGGCGTGATGTCCCACGGATGCCACAGGTCCAGATCCGGGATGTCTTTCGCCAGCAACGCCGGATCCGGCAGGCCGCTCGCCGGGTCTTCCTCGGTGTAGCGCGCGATCGCGCAGGCATGCTCGACTGTCTGCTCGATCGACGCAGGATCGAGATCAGCCGTGCTGGCCGAGCCTTTGCGCTTGCCGAAATACACCGTCAGCGACACTCCGCGGTCGCGCGTGCGCTCGACCGTTTCGACTTCGCCGAGGCGCACGCCCACGCTCAAGCCCAGATCGATGCTCGCGGCGACATCCGACTCGCTCGCACCCTTTGCGCGGCAGCGCGCAATCACGTCCTCGGCAATCTGTGCGAGACGGTCGAGATCGGCGGAGCCGGTGTCGCGTGTGGTCATTGCTGCGTTCAAGTCCTATCCTTCATTCGTTCGGGCATGTTGCAGACGAACTGCCGCCCCCATCGTGTCCGCCATTCCCGCAAAAGCGCGACTGGCGTCCCGTTCCGACCGCACGAGAGACTCCCGCTTTTGCGGCACTGACGACCCCAAAAAGTTCCAATCCACCATGATGCAAGAAGACGAATCCGCGGACGAGAGCCTCGAGCCGAGCCGCAGCCAGCTGCGACGTGAAGCGCTCGATATCTTCAAGCTGGCCGAATCGCTCGCCGCGCTTGGCGAAGCGGCTCTGGCGCGCGTTCCGCTTCCCGACGACGTGCGTATCGAGGTGGAGCGCGCGCGCGCTGTCACTTCGCACATCGCGCACAAGCGGCAGACGCAGTATCTCGCGAAGCAACTGCGCCATCTCGATGACGAAGAAATCGAACCAATCCGACGCGCACTCGCCCACGATCGCGAGAAAGCGCACGTCGAGACGGCCGGGATGCATCGGGTCGAAAGCTGGCGCGAGCGCCTGCTCGCCGAGGGTGACGAAGCGCTGGCGGAATTCATTGGAGCGCACCCGTCGGCTGATCGACAGCAGTTGCGCACCCTTGTCCGCAATGCACTCGCCGAGCGCAAGGCGAACAAGCCGCCGCACGCGTTTCGCGAGCTTTTTCGCGCGGTGCGCGAACTCCTCGGCTGACGAAGCCGCGGCCGATCTGCGCCGTCAAGCCGCCGTCCCGCCCACGGTCATCGAGTCGATGCGAAGGGTCGGTTGGCCGACACCGACCGGCACGCTCTGGCCGTCCTTGCCGCACACGCCGACGCCCTCGTCGAGCTTCAGGTCGTTGCCGATCATCGATACGCGCTTGAGCACTTCGGCGCCCGAACCAATCAACGTGGCACCCTTCACCGGGTGGGTGATCTTGCCGTCCTCGATGAGGTACGCCTCGCTGGCGGAGAAGGTGAATTTCCCATTCGTGATGTCGACCTGGCCGCCGCCGAAATTGACCGCGTAGAGGCCGCGCTTCACCGATGCGATGATCTCGCCCGGATCGCGCTTCCCGGGCAGCATGTACGTGTTGGTCATGCGTGGCATCGGCAAATGCGCGAACGACTCGCGTCGGCCATTCCCGGTGGGTTTCAAACCCATCAGCCCGGCGTTGAGCTTGTCCTGCATGTAGCCCTTCATCACGCCGTTCTCGACCAGCACGGTGCAGCTTGTCGGCGTGCCTTCATCGTCGATGCTGAGCGAGCCACGACGATTGGCGAGCGTGCCGTCGTCGACGACGGTGACGCCGTCGGCGGCCACTTTTTCGCCCATCATCCCGGCGAACGCGGAGGTTTCCTTGCGATTGAAATCACCCTCGAAACCGTGACCGATCGCCTCGTGCAGCAACACGCCCGGCCAGCCAGGGCCAAGCACCACCGGCATCGTTCCCGCAGGAGCCGGCACCGATTCGAGATTGACAAGCGCAACGCGCACAGCTTCGCGCGCAAACGCATGGGCCCGACCATTTTCCAGCAGTTCGGGCAGTCCGTAGCGCCCGCCACCGCCGCTGCTGCCCGTCTCACGCCGCCCGTTCTGCTCGGCGATCACCTGCACGTTGAGGCGCACAAGCGGGCGCACGTCGGCGGCGAGCGTTCCATCCGAGTGCGCAATCAGCACGGTGTCGAGCGTCGCGGCGAGACTGACGATGACCTGCTTCACGCGCGGATCGGCCGCGCGGCAGGCCGCGTCGACTTCGCGCAGCACCGCGATCTTTGCTTCATTGGGCAATGTGTCGATCGGATCGATCGCGGGATACAGCGCGCGGCCGGTGGCAATCGCCAGCGGCTTGCCGACGCCCTTGCTCCCCGCCTGCGCGATCGCGCGCGCGGATCCCGCCGCTTCGAGCAGAGCCGGCAACACGATTTCGTCGGAATAGGCGAACCCGGCCTTCTCACCGGACAACGCGCGAACGCCGACGCCCTGCTCGATCGAGTGCGAACCGTCCTTGACGATGCCGTCCTCGAACATCCACGACTCGCTGCGCGAATGCTGGAAGTAGAGGTCTGCCGCGTCGATCGACGGTCCCATCAATCGCGAAAAGATGCCATCGAGATCGCCAGCGGCGAGGCCGCCTGGACGCAGGAGTCGATGTTCGGCTTGGGTGATGAGGTCGGTCATGATTGCAGACGGGATTCGGGAATGGGAATTGGACAATCGAACGATCGGTTTCGCATCGGCGTGAGCGTCCACGCGGCCGGTGCAAAAGCGATCCTGCGACTATGCACGAAAGTGGGGTCTGACACGCTTGCTCGCAAGCACGCACGGGCCTTGAGCGGGACTCAGGGTTGGCGCACACCGTCGGGCGCGTCCTCGCTCGCTCCCGGTTCAGTCGGTGAGTCTGTTGCAGGTTCGACCTGCTTCTTGCCGACACCCGGGTTGCTGCTCCCCGGGCGCGGCCTTTCCGCCGGTTTTTCGCGACCCATCAACGTGATCTTCGGCTTGTCCCATGATCCCGTGACCTGATAGCGCGAGCCGACCGCTTTGCCGAGCGGCTTGTTCAGGATGCCCTGGATCACCAGGCCGGCGGCCGCGCCGACCGGGCCGGCGGCGAGCGCGCCGACAACCGGAAGCGTGGATCCCGCGTGCGGAACGACGACCATGACCTGATCGTAATCCTTCGTCCGAAGCCCGGTGCGTCCCTTGACCGTGATTTCGGCGGCCGGGCTCTTGATCGTCAAGTCATCGGTGACTGCGTTGCCGGAACCCAGGCGGAACGTGCCGGTGATCGAGTTGAAGCTCAGCCCTTT
Source organism: Dokdonella sp. (assembly GCF_039926425.1). Classification (GTDB taxonomy): domain Bacteria; phylum Pseudomonadota; class Gammaproteobacteria; order Xanthomonadales; family Rhodanobacteraceae; genus Dokdonella_A. Next base: position 10,259 of record NZ_JBDSWZ010000171.1, on the reverse strand, counting down.
CTGCGTGAAATCGCTGAAATCGAGGCTCAGCCGACGGCGGATTTCGCCGAGCGAGAACAGGCCGAAGAAGCGTCCCGCACCCGGCTCCACGTCGAGGATTCGGCCCTCGGCGACATCGACCGCAAGCGTGCCGTCGAGCTTCGGCAACGCGAATGCGGACGGCGAGCCCGGCCACGCGGCGTCGATGGTGGCGCGCGTGGTGCCGCCATCGATCAGGCCGGGGAACCCGAGCGCATCCATCATCTTTCCGAGGTTTTGCGCGTCCAGCTCGATCGTCATGCGCGAATGGTTGTCGCGTGCGCTCCCGGTCCACTCGCCACTTGCGCTCATGCTGATGTTCGGCGAATGCGAAGTCAGCGTCTGGATCTTCATTCCGTTGGTCATCGGCTGACTGACGAATTGTGCGGAACCGAAATTTGCGGTGCCGAGCTTGAAGTCACCGACGTTGATGCGCAGCGGCGGGAGCGACGCCGGCGCAACATTGGCAAACGCGCTCGAATCGACCGCATCGGGTGGGGCTTCGGGCCAGTGGATGCGATCGAACGTCGCCTCGACTCCGCGGCCAACCGCGTTGCCTTTCGGAATTTGCAGGCTGCCGGCAATCGCTGCGCTGTCGAGACGGATCGAGGTCGCCGATGCGTCGCCGCCGACGCTCACGTGCATCGCATCGAAATGACGGTCGGCGAACATGAAATCGTCGGCGGTCACATCGATGCTCTCGACGATGCCGCCCGTGGTGCCTCCGGCGTCACGCTCAACCAGGTCGATCCACGCACCCGCGTCGAGCACTGCCATCCGCCCTCCGACCTCCACGCCCTGCGCGGGCGGATCGCCGACCTTGCCGGGCCCGAAACCGATGCGTGCGGCGAACGGTCGAGTGCCTCTGGAGAGGCGTCCGTTGACCGCAACGACATCGCCGAGCGTCGCATCGAACGACTGGCCTTCGTACGGAAGATCGAGTCCGAAACGGAACGGCAGCGCCTTTCCGGCCTCCTTCGCCATGGGCGCCGGCAGGTCGAACGCAATGCCGCGCAAGTCACTCTCGAGCTGCAAGCGCGCCTGCGCGCCAGCGCTGGTCGATTCATCGACTCCGACGCGAACGGTCCATTGCGCTTCGCCGGGAAACTTTGCCATTGCGGGAAGCAGCGCGGGCACATCGGCAAACACGGTGGCAGTCGGGAAGCGCCCCGTCAGGCTCGCTTCGAAGGCATGCCGCGGATCGGTGACATCGCTGCCGATCGCGAGCGACAGCGTCGCCTTGCGATCGCGGAATTGCACATCGAGCGCGTCGGCGGCAAAACCCGTCTGGTTGAAGCGCATGTGTCCGTTTGTTTCGGTGAAATGCAGGTTGTAGGCGGTGTCGTCGATCTTCGCGTCGGCCAGATCGATCCCGCCGTCGACGGTCAGGTTCTCGATCTGCTTGATCGGCATGTTGAGGGCGAAGGCCACCTTGCCGCGGCCGGTGATCGCGATGTCCTTCAACTGTTCCTGGCGGCGTTTGCCGATCGGGGTCGCGCGGAGGAACGCGAGAAGGTTCGCTCCCGTGCCCTCGCCTTTCGCCGAGACATCAAGGATCAGCGGACCGAAGTCCTCGATCGATGCGTGCGCCTCGCCGACCTTGTTTCCCATCGTCTCGAGCGAATCGGCGTCGAGCCACAACCCGTCATTGATGAAGGTGACGACCGCGTTCAATTTCTCGGCGCGTGGCCATGACGAATCGTAGTCCAGCGTCATGTCGGACAATCCTGCGCGCGCCACCATCCGTCCGGAAAGATCATGGAAAGGCCACCCCGACAGGTCGCCCTGCAGCGCAATGCGACCGTCGACCACCTGCCCCGCGACGAGCGCGCGATCGAGCCACGAGACGGCCTTGGCCGACATGTTGGTCATCGGCCAGAACAGCTTTGCGGAAACGACATCGGCGTGACCCAGAGCGGCATACAGCTCGACGTCCGGCGCCTTCCCTTGCGACAGGTCGAGATGCCCACGCGCCTCGCCACCGAATCCCTCGCCTTCGAAGCCGATCCGGTCGATGCCCACTCGCCACGCGTCGTCGACGCGAAACGCGACCACGTCGCCGCCGAATGCGCTGAACAGAAACGGTTTGCGGAACACGCGCGGATAGTCGACGCGAATCGCCTGTTGCGGAATGTCCAGCAGAGTCGCCTGAGCATCGCCGTGCACAGCCAGATCGATCGGTTCGATGCCGGGCACCGTGGTCGCACTGGACATTCCGAACGCGCGAATATCCGTGTTGACGTCGTAATCGGACGCGCCGGCCCAACGCAGGCTGCCGTTGGAAAGCGTCCCGTGCGGATGCGCAAGGTAGAGCCAGTGACGGAGCGCGACGGACACGCGATCGCTCAGCATCGCAAGCTCGCCGAATGGCTGCAGTGGCAATGCGTCGGCACCGACGCGATACACCGGCGCCTGCGCGGAGCCGCGCTGCTCGACCGACAGTCGGGCGGGCTGCTGCGCGACCCCTCGATCGGCGACGAAATCGGCAACATCGAACGTCCATCCCTGATCTTCGCGCAGCCAGCGCGCAACAAACGCCAGATGATCGAATGACGTACGCGGCACGATTGTCGCCGCGGCGTCGACATCGACTGTCGACGCACCCGAGAAGCGCGCGTCGTGCAGGTCGACGCGAAGCCGCACGTCATCGGGTCGTCCGGCAGCCACATGCGCCCACAGCTGCACCGCGCCGCGGCCGGCATCGATCCGCACGCCCGCGGGCGTCTGCTCCGCAGCGAGGCGCTGGATGTCGACATCGCGCCCTCCGAGATAGATCTGCCCGGAACGCGCGTTGACGTCGAGATCGGCGACCAGTTCGAGAGGCGGCATGTCCGAGTCGGGTAGCCGCACGCGACCGAGCACACGCGTGACTTCGCCACGATTGAGGACGCGCAACACCGGCGCTTCGAGCGACAGGTGCACGTTGCGTTCGTCGTCCTCGATGCGGAGTTTGAGATGGCTGATCTCGAGCGCGCCAAGCGCTCCCATCGAGAAGGGTTCGTCGGTTTTCGACGACGCACCGAGGTCGATGTCCCGCACGTGCCACGCCTCGCCCTCACGCACCAGTTTCAATTCGACATCAGCGAGGCGAAATTCGCTCACCGCACGGTTGCGAAGAAACAGTGCGTAGAGATCGAACGCGAGTTCTGCACGCGGAATCAGGAAACCGCGATCACTTGCTTCACCGCCGATGCGCACGTTGTCCAACGCAAGCAAAGGACCCCCGTCGACCCAGCTTCCGTCGAGACGCTCGATCGTGACCGGACGCTCGATTCGGGCAGACAGCCACTGCGCGACGCGATCGGGATGGCGCTCCAGCCACGGCATCGCGAGCTGGGTCAGCCCGGCGAGAACGCCGAGCACGATTACGAGCGTTGCTCCCGCAGCCAGCAGCGCGAAGCGCAGCCGGCGCAGGAACACGCGCAAGGGTGATGTCACACCGCCTCCGGCCCGCAACGCCGGCTACAACAGCACGACATCGTACTGTTCCTGGGAGTAGTGCTCCTCTGGCTGGAAACGGATCGTCTTGCCGATGAATTCCTCCAGCTCCGCCACTGCGACCGACTCCTCCTCGAGGATGCGGTTGACGACTTTCGTCGATGCGAGCACGAGCGTCTGATGCGCCTCGAACTGTCGCACCGCGCGGGTGATCTCGCGGAAGATTTCGTACGTGATCGTCTCGGCGGTCTTCATGCTGCCGCGCCCCGCGCAGGCCGGGCATGGCTCGCACAGTTGGCGTTCGAGGCTTTCGGTGGTGCGCTTGCGCGTCATCTCCACCAGCCCGAGAGGCGACATGTCGTAGACCGTCGCTTTCGCGTGATCGCGCGCCATCGACTTCTGCAACTGGCGAAGCACCTGTCGCTGATGCTCGGCGTCCTCCATGTCGATGAAGTCGATGATGATGATGCCGCCGAGATTGCGCAGCCGCAGCTGACGCGCAGTCGCCTGCGCTGCCTCGAGATTCGTGCGGAACACGGTTTCTTCGAGGTTGCGCGAACCCAGGAATCCACCCGTGTTGACGTCGATCGTGGTCATGGCCTCGGTCTGGTCGACGATCAGATAACCGCCGGATTTGAGCGGAACGTCCTTTCGCAGGGCTTTCTGGATTTCATCCTCGACCCCGTACAGGTCGAAGATCGGCCGCTCGCCTGTGTAATGTTCCACCCGATCCACCCACTCGGGCATGAACTGGGCGACGAACCGGTTGGCCCGATCGATCGTTTCGCGCGAATCGATGCGTACTTTCTCGATCGACGGGCGCATCAGGTCACGCATCGCGCGCAACGGCAGCGCCAGGTCCTCGTAGATCCGCTCACCGATGCGCGTCGCGGCGATGTTTTCCTGCACCGTCGCCCAGAGTTTGCCGAGGTAGTTCACGTCTTCGGCGAGCGAATCACGCGACTGGCCCTCGGCGTTGGTGCGAACGATGTAGCCGAGGCGCGTTTCGCCGAGCAGCTCGCCGAGCATCTCCTTCAGGCGCGTGCGTTCGGTTTCGTCCTCGATGCGTGCAGAGATGCCAAGCACCTTGCTGTAGGGCAGCAGCACGAGATAACGCGACGGAATGGACAAATGCGTCGTCAGCCGTGCGCCCTTCGTGCCGATCGGGTCCTTGACCACCTGGACGACGATCTCCTGGCCATCCCGCAGTAGCTCGTTGATCGGCGGAGTCGGCGTCGGCGTCGGGGCGGCTTCACCGTTCTCGCCCGTCAGGCTGACGTGCGGTCGCATGATGTCGGATGCATGCAGGAACGCCGCGCGATCGAGTCCGACTTCGACAAACGCCGCCTGCATTCCGGGCATCACGCGGCTGACCTTGCCCTTGTAGATGTTGCCGACATACCCGCGTCGGCTGGCGCGTTCGACATGGACCTCCTGCAGCATTCCGTTTTCGACCAGCGCGACCCTCGTTTCGCGCGGCGTGACGTTGATCAGGAGTTCCTCGGACATGAAAGCGGCGCGCAGCAGGGAGGGACGGAACTTATAGCCGCCGGGACGCGCAATTGTCGAATGTAAATCGTGCCGGCAACGCGCCCGAACCGCAGGGCGCCCTTCCGCCGGGCCGGCGCGGTGGCGGGATCGACTAGAATTGCACCTGATTCGATGTTCCGGAAACAGGCTTGTCCGTCCCCACGCGTTACCGCACCGGCGAATTCCTGATCGACCTCGACGCCCGCGAGATCCGTCACGGCGACGAACGCGTGGATCTGGAAGCCAAAGCCTTCGACCTGATCGCGCTGCTGCTGGCCGGTCGCGAACGCGCGTTGTCCAAACGCGAGCTCAACGACGCGCTGTGGCCGGACCGGCCGGTGACCGACGCGGCGCTGTCCCAGCAATTGCGCAAGGCCCGACGCGCACTCGGCGATGATGGCGACGCGCAGGCGGTGATCCGTACCGTGCACGGTCGCGGATTGCGCTGGGTGGCGCCAATCGAGTTGGTGGCTCCGGCCGGACTCTTGCCCGTTTCGACATCGCCATCGCCGCACGAGAGCCCCACTCCCGACGCGCAGGAACGTGCCCGCGTGCCGACCGGCAAGACGCGTGTACTGGTCGCTGCAGTGATGCTCGTTGCCGCTCTGGTCGTTGTCGCAGCCGTGTTCGCCTCGTATTCGTGGCGAGCGGGAATCGTCCCTGGTGCGGATCCACGCATCGCGGTGCTGCCGGTGGTCGACCTGACCGGCGATCCGGCGCTGGCGTGGACGAGCACCGGATTGATGGGCCTGATGGCGAGCCTTCTTGAACAACAGGGAGGGATCGAGGTGGTTCCTTCGCCCCAGGTGCTCGGCATGCATGCATCGGTGAACGCCAGCGATGCGGGCACGCTGCAACGGCAACGCACCGCACTCGGCGCCTCCCACGTGATCGTCGCGCAGCTGCGTCGGCTTGGGCCGATCTACCAACTCGAGATGAGACTCGTCGCGGGGGGTGGCGCGGAACGCCGCGAATCCCTGCATGGCAGCGATCCGGCATCGCTGGCGGCAGATGCTGTGGGCCGGGTGCGTCGCTGGATGTCCCTGCAGCCGCCGGCTCCCGCGGATGCGGCAGCGATCGGCGCCGCGGGGCCGTTCGTCTCCGAGGCCTACGCGCGCGGGCTCGATGCGCAATTGCGCGGTGCGGCCGCGGACGCGATCCGCTACTTCTCGATCTGCCTCGACCACGATCCCGACCTCGCATGGCCGCGCCTGGGCCTTGCCGCTGCGCAAGCGCAAAGCGGAGCGAGCGAACTGGCGGCGAAAAATGCAACGATCGTCGCTGCAGCCGCGCGTGAGCAGGGCGACGGCGAATTGCTGGTTCCCGCGTTGCGCCAGCTTGCCTCGCTGGCGTTCTTCCGCGGTGATCTCGACGAAGCAATGGTGCTGCTCGACGAGGCTCTCGGGCATGTGTCGGAGACCGAACATCCACTTGCGCTGGTCGACCTGCTGATTGCGTATGGGTCGATCGACGACGAACGTGGCAACAGCGCGAAGTCGCGCGATCAGTTCGAACGGGCACTGAAAATCGCACGCGCAAGCGCCAACCGGCGCGGCGAAGCCTCGGTGCTGGTCAATCTCGCCAGCCTCGACAATGCGGCCGGCAACGTCGCCGGTGCGTCGGCGGCGTTGCGCGCCGGTCTCGATGCGGCGCGCATCGCCGGCGACACCCATCTGGAACGCGCGACGCTCGGCAATCTCGGCGCGACCGAGGCCAACGAGGGACGACTGCTGACCGCGATCACCCTGCTGAAGCAATGCCTCGCGCTGGCGCGCGAAGCCCATGACAGAGACCTGCAAGCGCTCGCAACCAGTCAACTGGTCTGGGCGCTCGCACCGTTCGCCCGGACCAGCGTGGTCGAAGCGCTCGCGCACGGAATGCTTGATGCCGGTGAAAGCGCGCACAACCCGTACTGGCAGGCCGAAGCGGAGTCGGCGATGGCGGGCCTTGCCATGCGAGCGAAGGATTGGCCTCACGCACTGCGGTTCATCGAGAGCGCCCGCGCGCGCTATGCCACCGCGGGCATGACCCGCAGCGTCGGCGAAACCCTGTTGCAGACCGTCGATGCCGCCACCCAGGCGGGTAACCCCGGCGCGGCTCAATCGGCAGCCATCCAGCTCCGGGAACTCGCAGCGCGCGGCACCGACGCCACGTATTGGCGCACGTGGCTGCCCCTCGTCGATGCGCAGCTGCGGAGCGCCGCCGGTGAAGCGGCCGGCGCGACTGACGATCTCGCGCACGCCCTCGACCAGTTCCGCGGCGTCAATGGACCGGCCGCGCAGGCGAGCCTGTTCCAGCTCGGCCGATGGCAGATCGCGCTGGAGCGATCGAACGACCTGTTGGCGCGGCCGGAGTGGTCACGCTGGCTCGAACAGGATCCGGATGCGATCGTGCTGCGCATCGCCGCACTCCGCGCAACCGCGCGCATTGACGATGCCGATGCCGAGCAACGACGGCTGGACACCTTGCTCGCTGCCCCTGAACTGGCGATCGATTCAGCGTGGCTCGTGGCGTTCTGACGCCGACGTCACGCTTCCGTGGCAACCCGTCAAGATTCCGTCAAGACACGATGGGCCACGTCACGCTGCAATACGTGCCAACCCCTGACACCGGAGATCCGCATGCTGCTTCGCTTTGCCCTTGCAGGCTCGCTCGCCCTCGCCGCCAGTGTGGCCAGCGCCGAAATCGTCACGATCCGCTACAACTTTCCATCGCGTGCTGGCGTCGCATTCACTTACGGATACTTCGGCGCCGACCGCGGCCCGACGACCGGCACGATCCTGTCGACCACCCTTGTCGTGAACTACACGACCACCGACGACCTGGACGCGGCGGATTTCTATCTCACGTTCGACGTGCCGGTGACCGGTGCCCAGCAGGAACACATCGGGCTCACCGGCACCGACCTCGGCTGGTCGGGGCTGGGCACGTTCGAATACTCGTTCACCAACGACCTGTACAACGGCACGATCCGGGAAGGACGATTCGGCGCCGAGTTCAATGGTCAAGGGACTCTCACCGATTCGTACGTCGAGTTTGTCGTCGATGCGGATCCGATCGATCCCATCTACGCAGACAGTTTCGAAGAGCTCTAAGCGGGCACGTGCGCTGCGTCGAACAGACGCAGCAATCGGTCGGTTTCGTGCAGCGGCAATCCCATCACGCCCGAATAGCTTCCTTCCAGACGACGGATGAACGCCGCTGCCCGACCCTGGATCGCGTACGCGCCAGCCTTGCCGGTTGGCTCTCCGGTCGCGACGTACGCAGCGATCCGGTCGTCGGAGAGTTCGTCGAACGCGACAGTGGATTCGCAGCTCGCATGTTCTTCGCGTCCTGCGCTGACCGCCCACACCACCGACACCACGCGATGCGCGCGTCCTGACAACAGGCGCAGCATGCGCGCGGCATCCGTCGCGTCGACCGGTTTGCCGAAGACATCGTCGTCGAGCACCACCTCGGTGTCGGCACCGAGCACGATCGCGTCGCGTACGGTCACGACCTGCAGCAACCCGGCGCCCGCTTTCTCGCGCGCAACGCGGCTGACGTAGTCGAATGGCGGTTCATCGGGCAAGCGCTGTTCGGGCACGTCGACGTCGATCACGTCGAAATCGACGCCGAGCTGGCGCAGCAGTTCGCTGCGTCGGGGAGATCGGGATGCGAGGAAGATCATGGGCGGAATCGTGACAGACAAACCTGTGTTCGTGCACCACACGCGTTTGAACCGCTCTTGCCCGTGTCGTTGGACATTCGCAGGAGGTTAGGCGGCTGCTGCCCCGCTCCTTCGCAGTCGCACGTGCCATTCGTGTAGTCCGAGTCGCTCAATTCCTGCGCTGCTCGACCTTCGCCGCGTCGGGACGCAGATCCCACACCCGCACTTCGAACGGCGCCAGTTTCACCTTTTCGGTCTTTCCGGCAGCCAGTGCTAGCGGAGCATCTTCGGCGTAGGGCGACGTGGCCGCCCAGTTCTTCGCCGAGTCGGTTGGCAACTCCAGCGCGCGTGCCACATCCAGCGCAAACTCCTGCGGCTGGTCGCTCGGGTTGCGCAGCGACACGATGGCGTGGCCAGGACTCCACGATGCCCAACCATACACCTGCAGGCGCGCCGGATCGCCGCCGATCCAATGGGTATCACGCAGGGTCAGCGCATTCGCCCGCGCCCACTTCGCAGCCGCCGCGAGAACGTCCCAGTTCTTCGGCTTCAGCAGATCGGGCGATATGTACATTTCCTGCAGGCCTGTGCCGCTGGCGAAGTACGAGCGCACTTCGTCGGTGAAATCGTCGTGCGGGTCGGTGTCGAGGCCTTGCGCTTTTCGCGCATAGATGATGCCGTGGAGCATCAACGAGTTCAGCGGAAACAGCGGCCCCTGTCGCACGATGCCGCCGTAGGTGTCGGCGTCGCGATAGGTGATCCAGCGCTGGCGATTGCTGCCGACGCCGGCGAACGAATGATCCTCGCCGCCGCGCCAGATCGAGTCGGCCGTGCGCAGCCAGAACGGCGACGGCCAGGTGCCGGTGGTGAGATTGATGAAGAGGTCCGGCTTCACCTCGCGCAGGTCGTCGATCAGCGCGATCGCCGCCGCGAAGTCGCTGTCGAACTCGCTGCCCGGCGTGACCTTGTCGGGGCTGCCGGTCCCGTCGAGCTTGAACTGGTTGATGCCGAATTTTTTCAGCAGATTGAGCGCGGCATCGTGGAACAGCGGGTAGTACTTCCTGCCCGACAACGCGATGCCCTGGTCGTCGACCTCGTAGCCGCCGGCCTTCGCCGCAGCGAGACGTTCCTTGCGCGGCGGCCCGTAGCCGCCCCACGGTGACAACCACACGCCGGGCTCGGCGCCGGCCTTTTCGGCCGCTTCGCGCACCGGCGTGAAGCCGTTCGGAAAGTCCTTGCTGAATTGCCACAAGTGCGCGTGATCGTCCCAGCCGTCGTCGAACAGGAATGAATCCATCTTGACGCCGCGGTCCTTCACCAGTTGCCTGCCATAGGCGTTGATCACGTTGACCGCTTCGGCTTCGGTGTAGGGCGTGAAGTAGCCGATGTCGTACCACGAGTTGTAGTGCAGGAAGGTGCGAAACGGTGTCGCGCGTTCGCTTTCGAGATACGCCTGGAAGCCGCGGCGCAACTGGCCGCGCGGCACCACGCCGAGCACCGCCGAGTAGTCGGTGGCGACGCCGGCTCGCAACGGAAGCACGCGCTTCAGCGTGGCGCTGGCATGCCCGTCGATCGAGCGCGATACCGCCATCGGGTGCTCGAAGCCGAAGAAGCGCTCATCGGC
>NZ_JBDSWZ010000170.1:0-27219 GCF_039926425.1 Dokdonella sp. | reverse complement strand
TTTCGACCAACGTGCTGTATGTCGCGCAAGGCAATGCAAGCCACTGGCTGAGCTCGCGCACGCTTGGAGCAAGCGGGCTTCGCTGGATCGATGAAACCGCGCCCGCTGCGTCCTTTCGCTGTGCGGCGATGACCCGCTATCGGCAGCCAGGCCAGCCGTGCCGGGTCGACGTGGACGGCGACACCTGCCGCGTCCACTTCGACGATGCGCAACGCGCCGTCACCCCAGGGCAGTCGGTGGTGTTCTACGACGGCGACGTCTGCCTGGGTGGCGCAGTCATCGATTGGAGCGACGCACCGTTCGGTGGCCCGGACGTCACCGCCCTGGGTCACGCCCATGCGTGAGTCCCGTGTCATTGCCCTTGCTGGCGTGCTGCAGGCGTGCCGCGTCGTAAGCGAAATCGCGACCCACGGAAAATCGGACGCGGTCGCCGCAGAGACGAGCCTGGCCAGCGTCTTCCGGATCGACGCCGACAGCGCTGCAGCCGTTTTCGGCGGCGTCGCGGGCACGCGATTCGGGCTGGAGACCCTGCTCAGCCAATTCGACAGCAAGGAGCGCGACCTTCCTCTGACGCGTCTCGTTCTTGGTGTTCTGCGGCTGGAACGGCGTCTATCGCGCAACCCGCGCATGCTCGACGCATTGCGCACCGGCATCGAACGGGTGCAGAGGCAGGTGGATCATTTCGGCCTTGCCCACGCGACCGTGCAGGCCCGCCTTGCGGAGCTGTACGTCGACACGCTTTCGCAGCTTCGTCCTCGAGTGATCGTCCACGGAAATCCGGTCAATCTGTCCAATGCGCAGCTGGTCGAACAGATCCGCGCGCAACTGCTCGCGGCTGTTCGCGCGGCCGTGCTGTGGCGCCAGGTCGGCGGAAGCCAACTTCGACTGCTGCTGCGCCGTCGCGAATACGCGATGCTCGCGCGCGGCCTGCTCACGCGCAGCACCCTCGATCGGGGCTGACACGGGCGCGCTCAAGCGCAATGTCGCAGTGCGGCATGCAGTTGAGCGATAATGGTGGACCCATATCCGGTCCCATCGGGATCGCGCCGCTGCGCATCGCCGCAATTCCCCGCGAGCACCGCCAGCAAGCCAGGAGCTCCACATGACCGACTCGTTTTCGACCCGGGACACCTTCGAGGTGAACGGCAAGCGCTATCGTTTTGCGAGCCTTGAAAAGCTCGGCCAGCGCTTCGACCTCAAGCGCCTGCCTTATTCGATGAAAATTCTTCTCGAGAACCTGTTGCGCCATGAAGACGGCGTCAATGTGACGTCGAAGGAAATCGAGGCGGTGGCGAACTGGAGTCCGACCGCGGAGCCCGACACCGAAATTTCCTTCATGCCGGCGCGCGTCGTGCTGCAGGACTTTACAGGCGTTCCCTGCGTGGTGGATCTGGCAGCGATGCGCGACGCGGTCGTCAAACTCGGCGGCGACGCGACCCAGATCAACCCGCTCGCGCCGGCCGAACTGGTCATCGACCATTCGGTGCAGGTCGATGCGTTTGGTTCGTCGTCGGCGCTGGAGCAAAACGTCGAGATCGAGTTCGAGCGCAACCAGGAGCGGTACTCATTCCTGCGCTGGGGCCAGAAGGCGTTCAACAACTTCAAGGTCGTGCCGCCGCGCACCGGCATCGTCCATCAGGTCAATCTGGAACACCTTGCCCGAGTGGTGTTCACGGCGGAAAAGGACGGCGAAAGCTGGGCCTATCCGGACACCGTATTCGGTACCGATTCGCACACGACGATGATCAACGGCCTCGGCGTGCTGGGCTGGGGCGTCGGCGGCATCGAAGCGGAAGCCGCGATGCTCGGTCAGCCGTCATCGATGCTGATTCCACAGGTGGTCGGCTTCCGCCTGAGCGGCAAGCTTGGCGAAGGCGTGACTGCGACCGATCTGGTGCTGACGGTGACGCAGATGCTGCGCAAGCTCGGCGTCGTGGGCAAGTTCGTCGAGTTCTTCGGAAGCGGCCTCAGGCATCTGCCGCTGGCCGACCGAGCAACCATTGCCAACATGGCGCCCGAGTATGGCGCAACCTGCGGCATCTTCCCCGTCGATGCGGAGGCGCTCGCCTATTTGCGCCTTTCTGGACGCGACGCGGGACACGTCGCGCTGGTCGAGGCCTACGCAAGGGCGCAGGGCATGTGGCTCGATGACGATTCTGTCGAACCGACATTCACGACGACACTGGAACTCGATCTCGGCGACGTACGTCCCTCGATGGCTGGTCCCAAACGACCGCAGGACCGCGTGTTGCTCGAAGATGTGCAGAAGAGTTTCCTCGACGCGGTCGGGCCGTTGACGGCGAACCGCAAACCGCGCGATGAAGACACCGCCAGCTTTGCCAATGAAGGCGGCGCGACCGCTGTCGGCAATCTCGCCAATACGCTGGTCAATGGCAGCGTTCGTGTGGAGCGCAACGGCGAGACGTTCAGCCTCGGCGATGGTTCAGTGGTGATCGCGGCGATCACATCGTGCACGAACACCTCCAATCCAGCCGTGATGCTGGCCGCCGGCCTGCTGGCGAAAAAAGCGGCTGCGCGAGGATTGACCTCGCAGCCGTGGGTGAAGCCGTCGCTTGGACCGGGTTCGCTGGTCGTCACCGACTATCTTGAAAAGACGGGATTGCTGAAGGAACTGGAAAAAGTCGGCTTCTACGTGGTCGGCTACGGTTGCACCACGTGCATCGGCAATTCCGGACCATTGCCCGGCGAAATCAGCCGTGCCATCAGCGAGGGTGACCTCGCCGTGGCGTCGGTGCTGTCAGGCAATCGCAATTTCGAAGGCCGCGTGCATCCGGAAGTGAAAATGAACTACCTCGCGTCGCCTCCGCTGGTTGTGGCGTATGCGCTGGCGGGCACGCTGGACATCGACCTGACGAAGGATGCCCTCGGTACCGGAAGCGACGGCCAGCCCGTCTATCTGAAGGAGATCTGGCCAACCAACAAGGAAGTGTCCGATACGATCGCCGGCGCAATCAACCCTGCGATGTTCGAGAAAAACTACGCCGACGTCTTCAAGGGCGACAGTCGCTGGAACCAGATCGCCTCACCGGATGGCGCGTTGTTCAAGTGGGACGACTCGACCTACATCAAGAATCCGCCCTACTTCGAAGGCATGAGTGCGCAAGCCGGCACCATCGATGACATCCACGGCGCGCGCGTACTGGGGCTGTTCGGTGACTCGATCACCACCGACCACATTTCGCCGGCCGGTTCGATCAAGAAGGACAGTCCTGCGGGCAGTTTCCTGATGTCGCGCGGTGTCGATCCGAAGGATTTCAACTCCTACGGCTCCCGTCGTGGCAACGATGACGTCATGGTTCGCGGGACGTTCGCCAACATCCGCATCCGCAACCTGATGCTCGACGGTGTCGAGGGGGGATACACGCTGCACGTGCCGAGCGGCGAGCAGCTGTCAATCTACGACGCCGCAATGCAGTACAAGGCCACGAAGACCCCGCTGGTCGTTTTTGCCGGAAAGGAGTACGGGACCGGCTCGTCACGCGACTGGGCCGCGAAGGGCACGCTTCTGCTCGGAGTCAAGGCAGTGATCGCCGAAAGCTTCGAACGCATCCACCGTTCCAATCTGGTCGGCATGGGCGTGCTCCCGTGCCAGTTCATGGACGGGCAGAACGCGCAGACCCTTGGTCTGACTGGCAAGGAAACCTTCGACATCACCGGCCTTTTGGGGGGCGAGTCGAAGGAAGCGGACGTCGGTGCGATTGGTCCGGACGGGAGCCGAAAGACCTTCAAGGTCAAGGTGCTGCTGCTCACGCCGAAGGAACGCGAGTTCTTCCGGCACGGCGGCATTCTGCAATACGTGCTTCGCCAGCTGGCCGCGAAAAAATCGGCCTGAACCGCGGCGTCTCAGTCGATCGGCACGAAACGGCACGCAACGCGCGCCGTTTCGTGATCTCGCAGTTGCGCGCGCGATCTACGGAGACCGCTGCCAACGCGCGTTGTAGCATCTCCATGCTCCGCGCTCGCGACGCCAGCCGGTGTCGAAAGCGAGCGTCGTCTCGCGATTTTCGAACCAGCGTCCACTGGTGTCGGTCACCGTCACGTCGAACCGGGCGACCGCACGGTCACCGAGCATCTCGACGCTGACGCTCCCGAGGTGCACGTTGAGACTGCGCGACGCGAGCAGTTGAGCGCGCACGATCGTTTCGAGCTGTGCCCGGTCGGTTTCGCCGTCGTTGCCACTGAAGTCGTCGCTGACGTGAGCCATGAGATCGGTGGCGCGATGGTTTTCCGCTGCCGCGCCGATCCGGGCGATCGTCAGTCTGATCGCTTCCGCATCGGGTGGGCGAGAACACGCGGTCACACAAAGTGCTGCCAGTACCGTCGCAATCATTCGTACCATACGGTCTTCTCCTTTCCCGCCTACCTTGCATTGCGGCTTGCCGCTGGTTCCAGCGGTGTGATGCAATCGATCGATCAGCGACGTGCGCGAACGCCTGCTGAGCGGATCGTCCGGAACGACCTCACTACACTAGCGCGATCGACACTGGGGAATAACGCATGACGACGCAATCACGGCCGTGGCTGAGCAGCTATCCGCCCGGCATTCCCGCCGAGATCGATCCGGAGCAGTACCGCTCTGTCGCCGCGCTGCTGGAGGAATGCTGCGATCGTTTCCGGCATCGACCGGCCTTCACCAACATGGGGCGGAGCATCACCTACGGCGATCTGGACCGGCTCAGCTCGACGTTTGCCGCGTTCCTGGCCAACGACCTCAAGCTCGCCAAGGGCGATCGCATCGCGATCATGCTGCCGAACGTGCTCCAGTACCCCGTCGTGATCATGGCGGCGCTGCGAGCGGGACTCACGATTGTCAATACGAATCCGATGTACACGCCGCGCGAGCTCAAGCACCAGCTCGACGATTCGGGAGCGAGCGCGATCATCGTGCTCGACAATTTTGCCAGGACTGTCTCGGAAGTACTCGCCGGAACAGCATGCAGGCACGTGATCTGTACAGGCCTTGGCGACATGCTCGGGTTTCCGAAGTCGATCATCACCAACTTCGTGGTCCGGTACGTGAAGAAGCTCGTGCCCGCCTACTCGATTCCCGCTGCGATCCGCTTCAACGACGCGATGAGTCGCGGCAGCAGATCCAGACTCGGCAAGATCGACATCGGACCCGACGACCTCGCGTTCCTCCAGTACACCGGCGGAACCACGGGCGTCGCAAAGGGCGCCATGCTCACCCATCGCAACATGGTGTCCAACATGCTGCAGGCGTATGCGTGGATCAGTCCGAACACGCGCGAAGGCGAGGAAGTGGTCGTCACGGCATTGCCGCTCTACCATATCTTCGCGCTGACCGCCAATTTCCTCACGTTTGCGCGTATCGGCGGCTTCAACCACCTGATCACCAATCCGCGCGACATGCCTGGCTTCGTGAAGGCGATTCGCTCGATCGGGTTTTCCTCCATCACCGGTGTGAACACGTTGTTTGCCGGCCTGCTCAACACGCCCGGTTTCGACCAGGTGGATTTTTCCAACCTGCGCCTCACGCTCGGTGGCGGCATGGCGGTGCAGCGCGCGGTCGCGGACCGCTGGAAGAAAGTGACGGGTCACGCCCTCGCCGAGGCATACGGGCTCACCGAAACCTGTCCTGCCGTCTGCATCAGCCCACTCGATATCACCGAGTACACCGGCTCGATCGGACTGCCCATTTCGTCCACCGACGTGAGCATCCAGGATGATGACGGGCAGATACTGGAGGGCGATGCGGTGGGTGAGCTTTGTGTCCGCGGGCCGCAGGTGATGAAGGGCTACTGGAACCGTCCCGAAGAAACGGCGAAGGTCATGTTCAACGGCTGGCTGCGAACCGGCGATATCGCTCGCATCGACGAAAAGGGATTCGTCTACATCGTGGATCGCAAGAAGGACATGATCCTGGTGTCCGGCTTCAACGTGTATCCGAACGAGATCGAGGATGTGGTTGCGTTGCTGCCCGGGATTCTCGAGGTCGCCGCGGTCGGCGTGCACGACGAAAAGTCGGGCGAAGCGGTGAAGCTCGTCATCGTCAAGAAGGACGCGACCCTCACAGAAGAGGTGATCCGTGCCCACTGCAAGGCCAACCTGACCGGCTACAAACTGCCGCGTTACATCGAATTCCGGGACTCCCTGCCGAAAACCAATGTCGGAAAGATCCTGCGCCGTGAGCTGCGCGACGCCGCGTCCATTCCTGCCACGCCCCACTGATCGAACGGTCGTGAAACCTCGTGACGCCTGCCGTCAGGTCAGGCGGAATACGGTTCGAGCCGGTCGGCGTAGCCTCCGAGCAGATTCCACAACGGAATCTCCTTGTTTTCCGGTATGCGCGCATAGGCGAAGCCGAGTTCTTCGTCATTGATGCGCGCAAGACGTGCCTCGACGTGGATGTTGAGCGATTCGCCGATCAGCATGTCCAGCGAAAAGAGCTCGCCAGTCAGTCCGTTCCAGTTTTCGGGTCGGCCGACAAGAACGCCGGTGGCCGAAATATCCAGAATTTCGCCGCTCCACGCATTCTTGCCGCTGCTGATGAACACGGCAGAGCGGATCGCCATGCGCGCAGGTCGGAGCCCGGCGTTTTCCTGTCTCTTGCTGTCCAATTCCTTCCCCCGCCCCCCGGAAAGTGCCATCAAGGCAACCCCGAATCATAGTATGTCCAATATTCACATGTGACACGATTTGTCAATGTTGAGGGATTGTTGCGATAAACTTTGGGTGATCGTCCCATTCCGGGTTTTTCGGATGCAGAGCGTCCTCCGCTCGGCCAGCGATCGGCGAGCGGGCACAACAAAGGGGTAAAGCCATGACCGCCGTCGAACTGTCGCACCGCGACCCGGATTTCAAGCTGCTACGCGCAATGGAAGATGCCGCAACCGGCACCCACTGGTGTTACATGCACCGCAAACAAGCCTCGCAGACGCGCGGCTATCGCCCGTGCTTCTCCACCTACCTTCTGAAGGAGTTGCGTCAATACCAGGCGCAAGTCTCCGAAACGCTGCGCCGCCCGCTTCGCTCCGTGGATGCACCGCCACTTCGCCACCTCGTCGTCGCATCGGACGCCGATGTGTTCAATCTCGGCGGTGACCTCGAGCTGTTCTGTCGGCTCATCCGGGCGCAGGACCGCCAGTTGCTGATGGCCTACGCGCGCCAGTGCGTCGAAGTGGCCTATGGCTTCCACAATCATCTCAATGACGACATCCACACCATTGCGCTGGTACAAGGCGATGCACTGGGCGGCGGGTTCGAATGCGCTCTGTCGTGCCAGACCATCATCGCGGAAAGCGGCGTAGGCATGGGGCTGCCTGAGGTTCTGTTCGACCTGTTCCCCGGCATGGGCGCCTATTCCTTTCTCTGCAAGCGCGTACCGCCAAAACTCGCGGAAGAGATGATGCTCAATGGAAATGTCTACTCCACCGATGTGTTGCACAAAATGGGCGTGGTCGACGTCCTCGTTCCACGCGGAGACGGGGAAAGTGCCGTCCACGACTTCATCAAGCGCAGCCAGCGGATCAGCCACGCGAGGTCGGCGATGAATCGAGTCCGCGAGATCTGTCAGCCGGTCACGCTGACGGAGCTGACCCAGGTGGTGGAAGTCTGGGTCGACACCGCCCTGCAACTCGGCGAGAAATCGTTGCGGACGATGGAACGCCTGGTGCGCGCCCAGCACAAGCGGACCGAAGGACTGGATCATGTCGAACCGCTTGAACGCGCCGCGTTCGTCCGATCGGCCGCTGCAACGTGAACCCGGTCCGCGCCACTCAGTTCGGATCAAAGCGATGGGAGGCCGGATCGCTCGATGCGCTCCGGCCATCGCCCTTGCGCTCCGACCGCAATGCATTCTTCAGTTCGACGCGCGCGCGTTCGTGCTGTTGGCGCAACCCGTCGACGCACGAGAGCCAGTCGCGCGTCAGTTGCCAGTTCGGGAGGCGCATCGAAGCGGATGCGTCGGCGACAAGATGGCATGCGCCCATGTTCGCCGCCACGCCCTTGAGCGCATGGCACTGGTCGCGAAACGCATCCCAATGCCCGGTGGCGCCACAACGCGACAGCTCGCCGATGATCTTCAGCGAATCCCGCAGGCACTCGTCAACGAACAGCGCAACAAAATCGTCGCCGAGCTGCAGCTCGGCAAGTCCCTGCAGCGCCTCACTTGAAATCGCCGCTTCCTGTGGGTCGCGCGACGCGACGACGGAACGCGCGACCGCCGGTTGCGCGTCCTGCTTGTCGACGCCAATCGCGATCTCGGTGAGAACTTCCAGCAACCGGTTGAGCGCAACCGGTTTGGAGAGGAACGCCCGTGCGCCCGCCTCTTCGCAAGCGCGCACGGTCGTCGCCAACGCGTCGGCACTGAGGATGATGAACGGCGTCACGCGTTGCCCGGCCTCCATGACGCGTGCCTGCCGCAACACATCGATGCCGCTGAGCCCCGGCATGTGCAGGTCGATGATCCCGGCGTCAAAGCGTTCGTTTTCAATTGCGGAAAGGACTTCCTCGCCGCTGTGAACCACGTGCACTTCGTGGCCTGCCTTGTTCAACAGCCGCCTCAAAACCGTAATGTTCGCTTCCTGGTCGTCCGCAATGAGCAGGCGCATCGACCGCACGCGCAGCCGGTGCCGCATGAACGGATCGTCGAACGCAATGACGTTCTCGCGCGAGGCCGACCGCTGGCTTTCGACTTCGACGTCGAGCAATTGGACCACCGGGAACGGAATTTCCACCCAGAAGTGGGATCCCGCGCCGTGGATGCTCTCGAAACCGATTCGACCACCCAGCAGCTCGGTCAACGATTTTGCGATCGTCGTGCCAAGCCCGGTCCCGCCGTGCCGCCGTCCATGCCCACCATCGGCCTGTTCGAAGGCCTGGAAAATGCGTGCCTGGGCGTCCGCCGGAATGCCGATCCCGGTATCGCGTACCGAAATTCGCAGCGCGGCCACTGCAGGATCCGGGTGAGCGGCGCGGCTGACCTGGACCGAAACGGTGCCGCGTTCTGTGAACTTGATTGCGTTGGACACCAGATTGACGAGAATCTGTCGCAGGCGATCGCCATCCCCGCGGAGCGCGTCCGGCACGTTGTCACTGGTCGCAATCTCGAATGCGACTTCCTTGGCCAGGGCAGTTGGCTGCAGCATCACCTGGATGCCGTGCAAAAGGTAAGACGGCTGGAATTCAGAGTCGGTGCGCTTGAGTTTGCCGATCTCGATCGCCGAAATGTCGAGGATGTCCTCGACCAACGCGAGGAGCGACCTTGCGGACGTCTGGATCACTTCCGAACATTCTCTCTGCTCGCTGCTGAGCTTGGTGGTCGCGAGCAATTCGGACATGCCGATGACGCCATTGAGTGGCGTGCGCAACTCGTGGCTCATGTTCGCGAGAAAAACGCTCTTCGCCGCGTTGGCGCGCCGCGCCTCGTCGGTTGCGCGGGTCAGCGCGTTCAGCAATGAACTGAGATAGGACGGAATCGCGATCAGTCCAATCAGAAGGCCCCACGCGAGACGCTGATTCTGATGCCAGTATTCGGTACCGAGGATGACGATGAGGAAAGAAAGCGTCGCCATCGCAACCGCGACTTTCAGGTACTGCGTGCCGAATCGCAGGCCGTTGCCGATGGCCACCCACAGATACACGATATAAAGCGGAGCCAGTCCCGGTCCGTTGATCGTCATCAGGATGCCGAGAGTGGAAAAGTCGGCCACCATGCCGATCACGCGGCGAATGAGTGACTTCCCGGGCCTCCTGAAGATTGCAACGACAAGCCCGAGGCCCACGACGGACTCCGCCACGAGGACGCCCAGCGTCCACGAAAGGACACTGTCGTGCCCGCCGGAAAATGCCGCGAGGGCCGCCAGATAACAGAAAATCAGGACAGCGATCAACAGTCGGACGAGTGCCTGCTCATGTTCGCTGTCGGCTCGCCCTGCAAACCTGGCCTTCACCGCTTGGGGTAGCCGCCTCATGGGGTTCCGTCCTCCGGCCGTGCGCGCCGCAGAATATCAGGCGTCGACGCGCGGCAACACGAGTCTGGCGTGCAGGATTTCGATGATTCGTGCTTGATTGGCGAGTAAGACATCGACACATGCAGGATCAAAAAGCGTGCCACGATTGTCGATCATGTACTGCGACGCTTCTTCCAGGCTCCATGCGCGCTTGTACGGACGCTCGGACGTCAGGGCGTCGAACACATCGGCTACCGCGACGATCCGCGCAGGCAGCGGGATATCGTTGCCGCTCAATCCATCGGGATATCCGCTTCCGTCCCACCGTTCATGATGACGAAGGGCAATGAGCGCCCCCATCTGGACGAAGCGGCTCTGGCTGTCGCGCAGGATCTCGTAGCCGATCACCGGATGTCGCCGCATGACCGCGAATTCTTCGTCGGTGAGGACACCGCGCTTGAGCAGCACGGCG
This sequence comes from Dokdonella sp., assembly GCF_039926425.1. Classification (GTDB taxonomy): domain Bacteria; phylum Pseudomonadota; class Gammaproteobacteria; order Xanthomonadales; family Rhodanobacteraceae; genus Dokdonella_A. The sequence goes on along the minus strand of NZ_JBDSWZ010000170.1, from coordinate 16,815 downwards.
TCCGGCACGCCGATTTTTCCGATGTCATGTAATGGTGCAGCGGAGGTCAGCGTTCGCACGTCCTCCTCGCTCATGCCCATGCCTTCGGCAATCAATTCGGCGTAATGGGACATTCGCACCAGATGGATGCCAGTACCGACATCGCGGTATTCGATTGCCTTGGCCAGCCGATACAAGGTCTCGCGCTCGCGTTGCTCGACTTCATGCAGCCCGGCCAGCACCCGCTCCTCGAGCGATCGGGCGCGCTCCTTCACCGACTCGCCTTGCTGGCGCAATTGCAGGAGATTGCGACAACGCGTGCGCAGTTCCCGCGGCCTGACCGGCTTCACCAGAAAATCGATCACACCGGCTTCCAGTGCCGCTTGGCGCACCGGCTCGTCGCCCACCACGCTGATCAAGACGATTGGAACGTCACGGCGCGACAATGAGCGTCGGAATCGGCGCGCGAATTCGAGCCCGTCCATCTCGGGCATGCGGTAGTCCAGCAGCACCAGATCCGCGACATTGCCTTCCGACCAGCGCAGTGCGTCGATCGGATTGCCGAAATCGGAGGAGCGGACGCCGGGTCCGATTGCCTCGACCACGTGGCGAAGCATCGTTCGTGCGGAAGGCTGGTCGTCGACGATCAGTACGTTCATGCGGAAACTCCGCGGCCGGTTTCGGCCTGGGCAAGCCTGCCACCCAAGTTCCGCAGACCGCGGGCAGCGGCAACGGACACGATGCAGGCCGGAATCATCATTCGCAAAAAACCACCGGATCAGGACAGCAGGCTAGCACAACCGCCCTCACCTTTGCTCCCTGGAACCGGGTGGTTCCCGGGCGCCCCCATCGCGGCGCCGGTGCCAGAAGTATACAAGTACTCAGAAGACTTCCGGACGCATGTACGGAAACAGCAGGACGTCGCGAATCGACGGCACGTCGGCGAAGAACATCACGAGCCGATCAATGCCGACACCGAGCCCACCGGTTGGCGGCATTCCGACTTCGAGCGCGCGGATGTAGTCGGCATCGAAATGCATCGCTTCATCGTCACCGGAATCCTTCGCTTCCACCTGCGCACGAAAGCGCGCCGCCTGGTCTTCCGGATCGTTGAGCTCCGAGAAGCCGTTCGCCAGTTCCTTCGCGCCGACGAACAGCTCGAAGCGGTCGGTGACGGCAGAATCATGATCGTTTGCGCGCGCCAGCGGAGAGACTTCGACGGGATATTGCGTGATGAACGTCGGCTGCAGCAGGTGACCCTCTACCGTGCGCTCGAAAAGTTCGAGCAACAGCTTGCCAGCCCCGAACCCGGGTTTGACGGCGATTCCGAGCCGCGTGCAATGGCGCGCCAGCGCATCACGATCGCCAATCTCGGCGACGTCGATCCCGGGATTGAAATGCCGCACGGCGTCGGCCATCGGCCAGCGACGGAACGCCGGCCCGACATCGATGTCACGCCCCTCCCACGTCAGGTTCGTGCCACCCAGGGTTGCGACGGCCATGTCTCGGATCAGACCTTCGGTGAGATCCATGATCTCGATGTAGGTGGAATAGGCCTGGTAGAGCTCCAGCATGGTGAACTCGGGGTTGTGCCGGGTCGACACGCCCTCGTTGCGGAAATTGCGGTTGATCTCGTAGACACGATCGAAACCACCGACCACCAGGCGCTTGAGGTACAACTCCGGCGCGACGCGCAGGTACATCTGCAAGTCGAGCGCATTGTGATGCGTGACGAACGGCTTCGCGGTCGCGCCCCCCGGAATCGGATGCATCATCGGCGTCTCGACTTCCATGAATCGCCGTTCCGGTGCTTCCAGCCACTGACGCATGAAGCGGATCATGTGCGAACGGAGTTCGAACACGCGGCGCGACTCCGGCGTGACGATGAGGTCGACGTAACGCTGGCGATAGCGCTGCTCGACATCGGCGAGCCCGTGAAATTTGTCGGGCAATGGACGCAGTGATTTCGTCAGCAGGCGAAGATTGTCGACCTTGATCGAAAGCTCGCCCGTCTTCGTCCGCATCAGTCGACCCGATGCGCCGAAAATGTCACCGACGTCGCTGCTCTTGAACGCGTCATAGGCGCTCTCTCCCAGCGTCGCCTGATGAATGAACAGCTGGATGCGACCGCTGACGTCCTGGATCTGCGCGAAGCTGACCTTGCCCTGCACACGCTTCAACACGATGCGGCCAGCGACCGACACGTGACGCGCGGCACCTTCGATCGCTTCAGCTGTCCAGCGTTCGACGTCGTCGAACTCGTTCTGCAGATCGCCGGCGAACGCACCCATCCTGAAGTCATTCGGAAAGGCGACTCCCTGCGCACGCAGTGATCGCAATTTCTCGCGACGCTCGGCGATCAGCTTGTTCTCATCAGGAGGAAGGGTATCGTCGGAATCAATCATGAGTGGCGGCGCGGCTCGTTTCAGGGAATCGCCGCAATCCGATCACCGGTATGCGGTCGTGCATGCGTTCAAGCGTCGATGCGTTTGGAGCCTGCTTCAAGACCCGACTTCAGGCTCGCCTCGATGAATCCATCGAGGTCGCCATCGAGTACTTTCTGCGTATCGGTGCGCTCGATGCCTGTGCGAAGGTCCTTGATGCGCGATTGGTCGAGCACGTAGTTGCGAATCTGGCTGCCCCAACCAATATCGGATTTGGTCGCCTCCAGCGCATCCTTCTCTGCGTTGCGCTTTTGCACCTCGAGTTCGTACAGCTTCGCCTTGAGCATCTTCATCGCGCGATCACGATTGGCGTGCTGCGAACGTTCCGTCTGGCACGCAACGACCGTATTGGTCGGAATATGCGTGATGCGCACCGCCGATTCGGTCTTGTTGACGTGCTGTCCGCCGGCACCCGACGAACGATAGACGTCCGTTCGCAGGTCGGCTGGATTGATGTCGATCTCGATGTCGTCATCCACTTCCGGCGACACGAACACCGAAGTGAAACTGGTATGGCGGCGGTTGTCGGAATCGAACGGCGATTTCCGCACCAGGCGATGCACGCCGATCTCGGTCTTCAGCCAACCGTATGCGTATTCGCCCTCGACGCGGAACGTCGCACTCTTGATGCCCGCCACTTCGCCCGCGCTCGCTTCCAGCAATTCGGTTTTCCACCCACGCGTTTCGCACCAGCGCAGGTACATGCGCAGCAGCATCTCGGCCCAGTCCTGCGCTTCGGTGCCACCGGCACCGGCCTGGATGTCGACGAACGCATTGGTTGGATCCATCTCACCGGAAAACATCCGTCGGAACTCGAGCGCGCCGACCTGCGCTTCGAGTTTCGCGACATCCTCCAGAACCGCGATCGCGGTGTCCTCGTCCTTCTCGTCGATCGCAAGAACAAGCAGGTCTCCCGCCTCGCCAAGATTTTCGCTCAGGCTGCGGATGCCGCCGACGACGCGTTCGAGATTCGAGCGTTCCTTGCCCAGATCCTGCGCGTGCTGCGGGTTGTTCCAGATGTCCGGATTTTCCAGCTCGCGAGAGACTTCTTCGAGGCGCTCGGCCTTTGCATCGAAGTCAAAGATACCCCCTGAGCGATTCGACGCGCGCCTTGAGGTCCGCAATCTGCGCCTGGATCGGATTGGTTTCGATCATGTTGATGGCTTCGGTTGGGCGCCGGGCAACGGCGCGTTGATAACCCGCAATCTTATCAAGCCAGTGCCTGACTGTGTACGCCGCGCACCGATCGACCCGACGGATCCGCCGCGTTGGCAAATGCCGGATCCCACGCGAGCGCCGCCGGCGTCGAACATGCAATCGACTTGCCGCCCGGCACTGTGGCCGCGCAAGCCTCGCCCGGAAAGTGCTTCTCGAACAGGCGTCGATAGAAGTACGCTTCCTTCGTCGCCGGCGTATTGTGCGCAAACCGCGTGGCAGCGGCCGCGAACTCGCGATCACCGACGGCGAGTTCGGCGTGCGCTTTCAGCCCGTCGATCCAGCCGTAGCCGACGCCGTCGCTGAACTGCTCCTTCTGGCGCCACAGGATCGAATCGGGCAATGCCCCGACAAACGCCTCGCGCAGCACCGCTTTCTCGATGCGTCCATTGCCCGCCATCTTGTGCACGGCGTCCATGCCCATCGCAACATCGAGAAACTCCAGGTCGAGGAACGGCACGCGTGCTTCCACACCCCACGCCATCATCGCCTTGTTCGCGCGCAGGCAGTCGTAGCTGTGCAACGCGTCGAGCTTGCGCACGGTTTCCTCGTGGAACGCCTGTGCCGTCGGCGCCTTGTGGAAATACAGGTAGCCACCGAAGATCTCGTCGGCACCCTCCCCCGACAGCACCATCTTCACGCCCATCGCCTTGATGCGCCGGGCCAGCAGGAACATGGGTGTCGCCGCGCGGATGGTGGTGACGTCGTAGGTCTCGATGTGCCGGATGACCTCGGGTAATGCATCGAGGCCTTCGGCGAACGTGTAGACGAATCCATGGTGCACGGTGCCGAGCGCATCCGCAGCAATCTTCGCGGCAGCCAGATCGGGCGAGCCGTCCAGACCGATCGCGAACGAGTGCAAGCGCGGCCACCAGGCCTCGCTGCGGTCGTCGTCCTCGACACGTTCGCGCGCGAACCGCGCGGCACATGCGGCGACCAGCGACGAATCGAGCCCACCCGACAGCAGCACGCCATACGGCACATCAGTCATCAGTTGGCGATGCACCGCCTGCTCGAAGGCCGCACGGAGCTCGCCATCGCCGAGGTGCTTGCCGCAGGTTACCGCATGTTCGCGCCACGGCTTGTCGTAGTAGCGGCGCAACTGGCCGCTCGCGCTGTTGTAGACATGTCCTGGAGGAAACGTCGAGAGATCCGCGCACAGTCCGACCAGCGCCTTCATCTCTGACGCGACACACAGTCGCCCCTGCGCATCGTGCCCCCAGTACAACGGACACACGCCAAGCGGATCGCGCGCGATCAGATAACGTTGCGCGGCCCCGTCCCACAACGCGAAAGCGAAGATGCCGTTGAGCTGCGGCAGGAATTCGTCACCGTGCTCGCGATAGAGCGCATTGATCACTTCGCAATCGGAGCCGGTCGTGAAATCGTAGGCACTCGCGGCGCGCAGTTCGCGGTGGTTGTAGATCTCGCCGTTCACTGCGAGTGCCAGCGAACCGTCTCGGGAGCGCAGCGGCTGTGAGCCACTGGCAGGATCGACGATCGCGAGACGCTCATGCACGAGGATCGCACCGGCGTCGACGAACACGCCACTCCAGTCCGGCCCGCGGTGACGCTGGCGCTGCGAGAGCTCCAGCGCCTGCAGCCGCAGCGCCGCAAGGTCATCGCCGGGCTGCAGGTCGAACATTCCAAAAATCGAGCACATGGTCATTCCTCATCTTTGATTGGATCCGGAAGCCCTGCGCCGGAAAGTGCTCCTGCATTTCCGGCATACCGGCCATGCATGGCCCTCGCCGAAAAATGCTCCTGCATTTTCGGCATACGGACCATCCATGGCCCTAAAACGACGAAGGCCCGCACTTGGCGGGCCTTCGTCGCGTAGCTGTCGTTCGAACCTCGGCTACGCGCCAGCCCACCCGTTTTCGCGGGGGTTGTTGTTCGAACGGTTATTGGCGCGAGCGATGCGCAAGCCTGCCGATGCGCGGCGTGGGCCAGGCGTGGGAGGAGTGGGCATCGAACTGGACATGCGACGATGACAGCAGATCGCCTTCCGCGATGCAAGCGCCGGTCGCGAGGATGTCACGCGCCGCGAGCGCTTGCCCGCTTCGTGCCCTTGCGGGCTGCCCCGCAGCCCGCAAGCGGATTATCGGACGACGAGGACAGGCACTTCGCTGAGCGACATGGTCTTGGCGGTCACGGAGCCGAGCAGCAGACGCCCGAGCGTCCCGTGGCCGTGCGATCCCATCACGATCATCTGCCTGTGCTTGCTCTTGGCAACATGGGCAATGATCGTCGCTGGATCTCCAGTCAACGCCACTGCACGACAGGGCACGCCTGCGCGCTTGAACAAGGCGAGCGTCGAACGCATGGCCATTTCGCTGGATTCTGCGTGATATCGATCGGCGGCTTCGACGCCGACCTCCGTCGTCAGTGAGCGACCGAGTGGCAGGTCGACGTTCAATACCAGCACGTCCGGCTTGCTGCCAAGAATCCCCGGATTCTTCATCAGGAACCTCGCCGCCTTCAGACCCTGATTGCTGCCGTCTGTCGCGAGTAGAATTTTCATCGAATTCCCCGTCTCTATCAGTGGCACATGAAGAGCGGAATATGCGCGTGATTCAACAGGTGTCGCGTTGCTCCGCCGAGCATCCTCTCGCTCAGGCGAGATCGTCCGTAAGCGCCCATGACAATCATGTCGGCGGCGATGTCCTTCGCCCGCTCGAGCAAAGCGACACCGACCTCGTCATCGGTGGCGTCGAATGGTTCGACGCTGCACCGCAAGCCATGCGAGGCAAGATAGGCCTCCAGATCGAAGGGTGGATGCCAGTTCCAGCCCTCCTGAGAATCGTCGGCTGTCGGCTTGAACACCACGATCCGCGTTGCCCGTCTCAACAGCGGCAACGCAGCATGGACGGCACGCACTGCTCCACGCGAGCCGTTCCAGGCCACCGCGATGCATTGCAACCGAGCGACAGACGCGACGTCCGGGGGTGCAATGAGACACGGGTGACCGATCGTGACGATCAAGTCGCCCAATGCGTCAGGAGACGTCCACGCGCTTCCAGCACCGGACTGCAGTATCACGAAATCGTGCCAGTCTCCGGCGATCGCCAGAGCTTCGTCCAGCACTCCCTCGACCACTTGCCAAGTGCATTTCCCGACCCCGCGACCGCTTGCCCAGTGCGTGAAAGCCGGGCCTGCGGCGCACGCATTGTCGCGGCTGACGAGCAGCGCCTCGGTGACGTCATTCATGAAGACAGGAGCGTCGATCACCGCCATCGGAACGACGATCTGTGCAGAGTAGAGACCGGTGAGAGATGCGTTGAGGACAACGCTCAGATCCGCCGCAAAATCCAGCGCGGGGCTGAACGTCTTGCAGGTCATTGCGTGCGCCAGGATGTTGATCATGCGTCGGGTCCTCCTTCCTTGGTCGACAGTGCATCGAAAAGCCACGTTCGATCTTGATGCAAGTCAAGTCCGTGCGCCGCACGTCCCGCTCCTTGACGTTCATCAACATGCAGGGGACTTGACGAAGCGCAACACGCGCGACGCTCTGGCAGTGCATCTTCGCAAAACACCGCACCTTCAATTGACCGCATGCGCGGTATTGACGCCATTGGGTTCGTGGAAAGGTGCGTTGAGTCCGGTGAATAGCCGTACCTCGCGCGCGTTGCCGGGGTCGCCCCGGCCCACTTACGCAGAATTGGGAATGCCATGAACTTCAAAAACACCGCTTTACGTTATGGATCCGTATCGATCGCCATGCACTGGCTCATGGTCGCGTTGATGGTCGGCGTCTATGCCTGCATCGAGTTGCGCGAGTTTTTTCCAAAAGGAAGCGATCTTCGCGAGTCTCTGAAAACGTGGCATTTCATGCTGGGCCTCGGGATTTTCCTGCTTGTGTTCGCGCGTCTTGCATTCCGCACGGGCCCGCGCCCTTCCATCACGCCGCCGATTCCCCGATGGCAGCATTTCGTTTCCGTGCTCATGCATCTGGCGCTCTACGTTTTCATGATCGTGATGCCCCTCCTGGGATGGCTGACGCTCAGTGCCGAGGGGCATCCCATTCCGTTCTTCGGACTGCATCTGCCCGCCCTGGTGAACGCGGATCCATCGATCGCCGAATGGGCGGACGAACTCCACGAAACCATCGGCGTGACGGGCTATTACCTGATCGGTCTGCATGCCGCCGCGGCGCTTGTCCACCACTACTTCATGCGCGACAACACCCTGATGCGCATGTGGCCGCGCCTGACGCGCGCTCGTCGGGGAAGGTAATCAGCGCCCCAGGATGCGGGCGGAATGCGAGCGACCCGCACGGACCATCCCAGTCCACACTGCGTTTCAGTCTCCACGGACAGGGTCGTGGCTGCAGTGGCGTTGCCGCCGGGGCGAATTGGCGTCAAACGCCCAGTCTGCGTTTGGCTTCGAGTGCTGAGCGAGCCCGGCGGTTGTCGAATCGACGCGAGCCGGCGAGCCACAGCGCTGAAATCCCGATCATCAGGCTGGTGGCGATCAAGGACGCGGCATCGGGCACTGCGAGGCCCATCAGGTTTCGTACGACCGGCACGCCGATGACGAAGACGAGTAGCCCGGTGACGCCTCCGGCCATTCGCCGCAACCACGGGTTTCCGCCCATCCTTTCGCTGCGCAGCACGTGTGAAGGATCGCTGCTCGCCAATGTCAGCATGTACACGCCGACGACCAACGCCATGAAAACGGCGGTACGGGCCAGCGGAACCGCAACGCCCGATTTTGTCAGCACGGCGAATCCGAGCAGCAACACCACGGCCAAACCCAGGCCCTGCAGGACAGAATGACGAAGACCGGCAAGGGCAAACGGCGACTCGGAGGGCGAGCGCGGCGGACGTGTCATCACGTCGGGCTCCGCCGCTTCCGCTTCGAAGACGATCGAGCAAGCCGGGTCGATGATGAGCTCGAGCAACACGATCTGCACCGGCATCAACAACGCCGGCCAGTGCAGCAAGGCCGGCACCAGGGCGAGCGCGATGATGGGCATGTGCACCGCAAACACGAAGCGCGTCGCCTTGGTGATGTTGTCGTAGATCCGGCGCCCCTGTCCGATGGCGGCAACGATGCTGGCGAAACTGTCGTCGAGCAATACCAATGCGGCGGCTTCCCGCGCCACATCCGTCCCGCGTTCACCCATTGCGATGCCGACGTCCGCTGCCTTCAGAGCCGGTGCATCGTTGACACCGTCGCCCGTCATGGCGACGACCTCGCCACCCTGGCGCAGGACCTGCACCAGCCGAAGCTTCTGCACGGGTTGCATCCGCGCGCACAGATCGACGTGACGCATGCGCTCGCGCAGCGCGTCGTCGTCGAGCGCATCCATTTCCACACCGGTAACGATTTCAGGCCGCTCGCTGAGACCCACGTCGCGCGCCACGGCCCGGGCCGTCGCCGGATGGTCGCCGGTCAACATGATGATCCGGACGCCGGCGGCGCGACATTCCGCAATTGCCGCTGCGACATCCGGCCTTGGTGGATCGACGAAACCGATCAGTCCGAGAAAATGAAAGGTGAAATCGTGTTGGCTCTCTGGCCATTCGCTCCCCTGCCACTCACCACGGGCGACGCCGAGCACGCGAAGTCCGCCTTCGGCCATTTCCTCGACCTGACGCAGAAGCTCGTCCCGACGGGCGGACGGCAGATGGCACAGATCCGCAACCGCTTCGGGAGCTCCCTTCGTCGCGAGGCGATACCGCGAGGGCGATTCGCCGGTGAATACGCGCGTCATTGCGAGTATCTCGGCCGAAAGACCATATTCAAACGTCGGTGACAAATCGGCATGGAAATGTTCGGTCGAACCCAGCCATCGACGTCCGAACGACTGGATCGCCTTCTCCATCGGATCGAATGGATCACCGGGCGTCGCCAGCATCGCGAACTCGACCAGCTCGTGAAACGTTTCCGGCAGATCGACTGCGGCTTCGTCGACGAAGGTCTGACCATGCGCAGACAGCTGCGCCACGCGCATGCGGTTCTGGGTCAAGGTGCCGGTCTTGTCGACCGCCAGTACGGAAATGGCACCCAACGCCTCGACGGCCGACACGCGCCGCGTCAGCACCTTGCGTTTCGCGATCCGCCAGGCGCCCAGTGCAAGGAAGATCGTCAGGATGACCGGGATCTCTTCCGGCAGGATCGCCATTGCCAGCGCAATTCCGGCCAGCATGCTTTGCACGAACCCATGGCCATCCCAGAGCCAGCCGAGCAGGCAATACGTGGCCGCAAGCAACAGACCCCCCGCGGTCAGGTAGCGGATCAGTTTGCGTGACGCCAACTGCAGGCCGGATACGGGCTCCGGCGCTGCCGCCAGCGCCTGTCCAATGCGTCCAACCGCCGTCGCGGCAGCCGTAGTAATGACCTCGGCGGTGCCGACGCCCTTGGTGACGACCGTGCTTGCAAAGAGCAGCGCGCCGGCGCCGGTCACCGGCAGCTTGACGACCGGAACCGCCTCGCCGGTCAGCAGCGATTCGTCCACGTCGAGATGTCCCTGCAGCAGTACGGCGTCGGCAGCAATGCGGTCGCCTTCATGGAGCACCAGCAGATCGCCGCGTACGACGTCCCGTCCCGGGATTCGAATCTCCAGCCCCGAACGTATGACGAGCGCACGGGGTGCAGACAAATCCCGAAGCGACTCGAGCGCGCGCTGTGTCTTGCTTTCCTGGGCAATCGTGATTGCAATCACAACGAATACGAAGGAAAGGAGGAATGCGGCTTCCGCGCGATCGCCCAGCGCAAGATAGAGGCCGCCCGCGGACAACAGCATGAGGAACATCGGTTCGAGAAGTACGCCGGCGGCCATCGCGAATACCGACCGGGATGCGCTGCCGGGAAGGATGTTCGGACCGTCGTCGACCAACCGGCGCGCTGCCTCCGCTGGATCCAGACCGGTCAAGTTGCCCGTCCGGGGCGCTTCGTTTGCGTTCATCCGTCTCTCTCCGTTTTTCAACGCCAGCCCGTCGGTAGCTGTGCTGGATCGGAAGCGGCGGCGCCGGGAATGATCCGTTCTGCCGACACGCGTACCGATGCGCCACAGACTCGCAGGCACAAGCCCCCGCTACGCAGGGTGCCGCGGATCCGGTGTCGTCCCCTTGATGTGCATCAATGCCCGCGAGGATCGATGCGGCGCCGAATGCCATTGCGCCGAAGCCCTGATGACAGCGGGATGGCGCCGGACGGGGAATATGGCGGAACCGTCGAACCTGTCGCGCAAGCGCCGACCGGCGCCTTACACCGCCTGGAGATGACGAACGAGCAATTGCAGCCGGTCGCGTCCATTCCACTGATCGACATCGAGCTGATAGACCGCTCGGACCCGTGACGGCGGCGGCATCGATTCGAGTGCGTTGAACATGATCGCCTCGAGACACTCGGCGCGCCCGTCGAGCCGCAGTTTCAGTTTCAGATGGCGCTCTCCGACCGTGCGCCAGGACTCGACATCGAACGCATTGTCGAACGCAGGCTCGGCAAACGCCTGCCCCCACGGCGCCGCGTAGCGCAGGGCTTGCGCAGCGTCGAACGTGAAATCGCCGACGTCGAGTTCGCCATCGCTCCAGACGCATTGCTCGAGCAGGTCGGCGCTGATGCGCCGACGCGCGACGGCATCGAATTGCGCCGCGAACCGTTCGAGGTTTGCATGCGGCATCGTCAGGCCCGCCGCCATCGCGTGACCGCCGAACCGCGTGATCAGGCCCGGGATGCGGGCATCCACCTCGGCGAGCGCATCGCGCAGATGGAAGCCCGCGATCGAGCGCGCAGAACCGCGCAATTCGGTACTGCCCGATTCCGCCGGCGCACATGCGATGACCGGCCGGTTCAGCCGCTCCTTGAGCTTGGACGCCACGAGACCGACGACGCCTGGATGCCAGTCCGGTTCGTACAGCACGATGCCGCACGGCAACGCGTCGTCGCGATACCGCTCCACGAAACTGCCGACCATCGCCTCGGCCTGTTCGACCATGGCCGACTGCAATTCCTGTCGTTGCGAGTTGATCGCCGAGAGCTGTGCGGCCAATGAAGCCGCCTTGCCCGGTTCGTCGCACAGCAGGCACTCGATGCCGAGTGCCATGTCGTCGAGTCGCCCGGCGGCGTTGATGCGCGGACCGATCGCGAAACCGAGGTCGCTGGCCACTGTTCGCGTCATGTCGCGGCCGGCCGCCACGAACAGCGCGGCAATGCCCGCGCAACACCGGCCGGAACGGATACGCCGAAGGCCCGCCTCGACGAGTATCCGGTTGTTCGCATCGAGCGGCACCAGATCGGCGACGGTGCCGAGCGCGACCAGATCGAGGAGAACCGCAAGGTCCGGCTCGGGTCGCGCGTCGAACGCGCCTGCGACACGCAAGTGCGCACGCAGTGCCAGCAGCAGATAGAACATCACTCCGACGCCGGCCAGCGCACGACTCGGAAACGCATCGTTGGTCCGCGCGTCGGCCGAGCACGATTCGCATGGCTGCGGCGTGTGCGAACAGCGCGCAAAACGCGTGACGGCGGGATTCACGATCGCGTCGGCTGCGGGCAGGCTGTCGCCCGGCAGATGATGGTCGGTGACGATCACGCGAATGCCGCGCGCCCGCGCAGTGGCGACGCCGGCGTGGCTCGCGATGCCGTTGTCGACCGTGACGATCAGATCCGGCGTTTCTTCACCGGTCAGTGAATCGACCAGCGCCGACGACAGGCCGTAGCCATCCCGCGACCGGTTGGGTACGCGATACGCCACGTTCCGCGCGCCGAGGAGTCGCAGCCCGCGGACCGCCACCGCGGTACCGGTCGCTCCGTCGCAATCGAAATCGCCGACGATGCAGATGCGGCTGTTGTTCGCGATGGCTTCACCCAGCAGGACACAGGCGTTCGCGATGCCGCCGAGCGCCGTCGGTGCTGCCATGTCCGCGAGCCTGACGCGCGCCAGATCGGGCGGACCCAGGCCGCGCGCCGCGAATACGCGAGCGATCAGCGGATGCAGGTCCGACGGCCAGTCGCCGACGTATCCGCTGGCTGCGCGACGACGGATTTCGATGGATTTCATGGACCGGCGACGCTTGGGCGTCAGTCTTCGTAGCGCACGCCGGTGATTTCGTAGTTGCGTGTTCCGTTGGGCGCCTGGAACTCGAAGCTGTCGCCTTCGTTCTTGCCGATGAGCGCGCGCGCGAATGGCGACGACACCGAAATCAGCCGCTGCTTGATGTCGGCCTCCATGTCGCCAACGACCTGGTAACTCACCTTCTCGCCCGAATCCTCGTCTTCCAGATCGACGATCGCGCCGAAGACGATGCGCTTGCCGGCATTCAGCCGACTGACGTCGATCACGTCGGCCTGCGACAGCCCGAACTCCAACTCGTTGATGCGGCCTTCGGTGAAACTCTGCATGTCGCGAGCGGCATGGTATTCGGCGTTTTCCTTCAGATCCCCGTGCGCACGCGCTTCGGCGATCGCCGCAATGATCCGCGGGCGCTCCTTCGATTTCAGGCGATCGAGTTCGACGCGAAGGCGTTCCGAGCCCTTCTTCGTCATCGGTGGACGATTCATGCGAGTTCCTTGTGCAGTTCCTGCAGGCTGTTGACGTCGTCGCTGTCGCGGAAATCCATCGAATGCAGCAGCGCCTTGGCGCCGCTCACGGTCGTCGAATAGGTCACGCGTTGCTGCAACGCCTCGCGGCGGATGGAAAACGAATCGGAAATGGCCTGTTTTCCTTCGGTCGTGTTCACGATGAAGGCGATTTCACCATTCTTGATCAGGTCAACGATGTGCGGGCGTCCTTCGAGCACCTTGTTGATGCGCTCGCACGCAATGCCCTGCGCGTCGAGGAAGGCATGCGTACCGCCGGTTGCGACGATTCCGAACCCACGCGCCAACAGGTCGCGCGCGACGTCGAGCAGGCGTTCCTTGTCCGCATCGCGCACCGACAGGAACGCCTTTCCAACGGTCGGGGCGCGAATGCCGGCCGCCTCGTGCGCGCGCGCGAACGCGGCACCGAAACTGCGGCCGACGCCCATCACTTCGCCGGTCGAGCGCATCTCCGGACCGAGAATCGGATCGACGTTCTGGAATTTGAGAAACGGGAAGATCGCTTCCTTCACCGAAAAATACCCTGGCACGACTTCGTGCGTCGCGCCCTGTGACGCCAACGACTGGCCGACCATGCAGCGTGCCGCGATCTTCGCCAATGCGACTCCGGTCGCCTTGGCGACGAACGGCACCGTGCGCGACGCGCGCGGATTGACTTCGAGAACGAAGATCGTTTCGCCCTGCACCGCGAACTGGGTGTTCATCAAGCCGACAACCTTCAGTTCTCGCGCCATCATCGTGACCTGGCGACGCAATTCGTCCTGAATCGCAGGCGAGAGCGAATACGGCGGCAACGAACAGGAGGAATCGCCGGAATGCACGCCGGCTTCCTCGATGTGCTCCATCACGCCACCGATCAGCACGTTTCCCTCGGCGTCGACGACGACGTCGACGTCCACTTCGCCCGCGTGATCGAGAAAGCGGTCGAGCAGAACCGGTGATTCGTTCGAGACGCGCACCGCCTCGCGGATGTAGCGCGAGAGGTCGGCGTCGTCATGCACGATTTCCATCGCGCGCCCACCAAGCACGTAGCTGGGTCGCACAACCAGCGGATAGCCGATCTCGCGTGCAAGCGCGATGGCTTCGTCGGCATTGCGTGCCGTCCGGTTCGGGGGCTGGCGCAGGCCGAGCTTCTCGATCATTTTCTGGAAGCGTTCACGGTCTTCGGCGAGATCGATCGAATCGGGCGATGTGCCGATCACCGGTACACCAGCCGCCTCGAGCGCGCGTGCGAGTTTCAACGGCGTCTGGCCGCCGTATTGCACGATCACACCCTTCGGTTTTTCCTTGTCGACGATTTCCAGCACGTCTTCAAGCGTCAATGGCTCGAAATACAGGCGATCGGATGTGTCGTAGTCGGTCGACACGGTCTCCGGATTGCAGTTGACCATGATCGTTTCATAACCATCGTCTCGCAGCGCGAGTGCCGCGTGCACGCAGCAGTAGTCGAACTCGATGCCCTGGCCGATGCGGTTCGGGCCGCCGCCGAGCACGATGATCTTGTCGCGGTTGGTCGGTTCCGCCTCGCATTCTTCCTCGTAAGTCGAGTAGAGATACGCCGTTGTCGTGGCGAATTCCGCAGCACATGAATCGACGCGCTTGTACACCGGCCGCACGTTGAATGCGCGGCGCAGCGCACGCACGGCGTTCTCGTCGGTGCCGACCAGTTCGGCGAGTCGTCCGTCCGAGAACCCCTTGCGCTTGAGGCTTCGCATGCGCGCCGCGTCGAGGGCAGCCAGCGCGCCCGCCTTGATGTCGGCCTCGGTTTTCACGAGATCCTCGATCTGCACCAGAAACCACGGGTCGATGTGCGTCAGCGCAAACACGTCAGCGCCGGAAAGGCCGGCGCGATACGCGTCTGCCACGTAGAAAACCCGATCCGGGCCGGGCTCGCGCAACTCGCGCTTCAGCGTCGCCAATCCTTCCGGCGTGGCGGTGTCGAGTTTGCTCGGATTGAGTCCGTTCTTGCCGGTTTCGAGTCCTCGAAGCGCCTTCTGCAGCGATTCCTGGAATGTGCGACCGATTGCCATCACCTCGCCGACCGATTTCATTTGCGTGGTGAGTCGCGAATCGGCGGACGGGAATTTCTCGAACGCGAAGCGCGGGATCTTGGTGACGACGTAGTCGATCGCCGGCTCGAACGATGCCGGTGTCAGACCGCCGGTGATCTCGTTTTTCAACTCGTCGAGCGTATAGCCGATCGCGAGCTTCGCTGCGACTTTGGCGATCGGAAAACCGGTGGCCTTCGACGCCAGTGCCGACGAACGCGACACGCGCGGATTCATCTCGATCACGACGACGCGCCCATCCTGAGCGTTGATCCCGAACTGCACGTTGGAGCCGCCGGTGTCGACTCCGATCTTGCGCAGCACCGCGATCGATGCGTCGCGCAGTCGCTGGTATTCCTTGTCGGTCAGCGTCTGAGCCGGCGCGACAGTGATCGAGTCGCCGGTATGCACGCCCATCGGATCGAAGTTCTCGATCGAACACACGATGATGCAGTTGTCCGCGGTATCACGGACCACTTCCATCTCGAATTCCTTCCAGCCGAGCACCGATTCCTCGACCAGCACTTCATGCACCGGCGACAGGTCGAGTCCACGCTTGACGATGTCCTCGAATTCCTCGCGGTTGTACGCGATACCGCCGCCCGAACCGCCGAGCGTGAAGCTCGGACGGATGATCGTCGGATAGCCAACCTCGGTCTGCGCTTCGACCGCCTGCTCGAACGTGCGCACGACGCGCGCCTTCGGGCATTCCAGTCCAATTTCGCGCATCGCGATACGGAACAGTTCGCGGTCTTCGGCCATGCGGATCGCATCGCGCGACGCGCCAATCATCTGCACGCCGTATTTTTCGAGGACTCCGTTGTCGGCAAGATCGAGTGCGCAGTTGAGAGCCGTCTGGCCGCCCATCGTCGGCAACAGTGCGTCAGGCCTCTCCTTGGCGATGATCTTCTCGACCGTGCGCCAATTGATCGGCTCGATGTAGACAGCGTCCGCAGTGTCCGGATCGGTCATGATCGTTGCTGGATTCGAGTTCACCAGCACGACCCGATATCCTTCTTCCTTGAGCGCCTTGCAGGCCTGCGCTCCGGAGTAGTCGAACTCGCACGCCTGCCCGATGACAATCGGACCCGCGCCGATGATCAGGATGGTGCGTAGGTCAGTTCTTTTTGGCACTGCTGTTTCCCTGCGGGGGTGTTGCCGCCTCGGCGGGCGTGGCCGAACCGACCGGCGTGACGATGCGCACGCTGCGGATCGTTTCGGCGGGTACGTCCAGTTCGATCGACCCACCTTCCGGTCCGAGCTGGATCTTCAACGCGGGGTTCGTGTACTTGGTCAGCATCCCGCGGCGGATCGTGTTGAACGTGGTTTCGATGATCAGTTCGGAGCCGATCCGGTTTTCCAGATCCTTGTACTCGATGAGCTCGCTCTCCGATTTCGCCGGCTCTGCCGCCCTGGCTTTCGCGGCAGCAGCCATCTTGTCCTTCGCCCAGATGTGCGACGGCGCAGCGGCGGCCGCAACGGAAACGAATGCCGCAATGGCGGCCGCGCGGATCAGTGGGACATTGCGATTCTTGACCATGTCGATTACGCCGCGGCAACCGCGCGCGCCTCCATCAGTT
>NZ_JBDSWZ010000169.1:0-13232 GCF_039926425.1 Dokdonella sp. | reverse complement strand
CACAGGATGCTTTCAGTTGGGCGGCGTTGATGCACGATCTGATCGCTACCTACAACGTCAGCGCGGTGGACTATCTGTGGGGATTTTTCGGCCAATGGGAAGGCAACGCCACGATGCTCGTGACGTTGAACAACAGCGGCGCGACGTACCAGGGAATGACTCTCAACAAGCAGTATTACACGACGGGGCAATACTCCCGCTTCATCCCGCCGGGCGCGCGACGCATCCAAGCCACGTCCAGTGCCGCCGCGGTTCTGACGACCGCTTATCTCGACCGCGCGAATCTGATCATCGTGGCAATCAATACCGACGGCGCAGCGCACGCTGTTTCGTTTGCTGTTGCGGGCACGACGCTATCAGCATCTGCGACGGCGCTGCCGACGCGTACGAGTGGTTCGGAAGACTGGGCAACGCTCACACCAATAGCCGTCAGTGGATCCGGATTTCCCGCGACACTGGCCCATAACAGCGTAACGACGTTTGTCATCCCGACAAACGACGGAATTTTCGCGGACGGGTTTGACTGAAGGGTAGTCGGGATAAACGCTCAAAGAAGAACGCTTGATTCGCTCTCGTTTCGAAAGGTGTCGGGGCGGTTGCGTCCGCAGAAAGCCTCCGTCCGCCGTGGGCCGGGAAAACGGCCCTTCCACCGCGAGCATTTTCACGCTCGACCTTCGGTCGCCGACTTTGCTATCGTGACCGCCGTTTCGGGTATCGTTCTGGGTATCGCTTTTTGAGCCGGTTGCTGGGTGTTCGTGCAGACGTTTCATGCACTTAACCTCCGGTGGTCCCCAGTCCCTTCACCCGCTCCATGGTGACGCAGCCCAGCGGCACGGGAGGCTGAGCGGGCGCATCAGCGGAGTTGCATCCTCATTGCTCGCGCAAAAGCCGCCTTCGACATTGGATACACTTTCCTTATCGCCAGCGATCTGCGCTCGACCGTGGCACCTGACTCCCCGACCCGTTTGCCGCCGATGCCCGAATGCGTGAACCTGGGGTGGCGCGAGTGGCTCGCCCTGCCGTCGCTCGGTATTCCTTCGATCAAGGCCAAGCTCGATACCGGCGCGCGATCGACCTCGCTGCATGTCGAGTCGCTCGAGACCCTCACCATTGAAGGCGTGCTGCACGTGCGGTTCACTGTGCGAACACGTCGTCGCGGCAGCCGCGTGGTCGACTGTTCGGCACCCGTGTGTGATCGGCGATCCGTCACCGACTCCGGCGGCCGTCGAGCAGATCGCTGGTTCATCCGCGCGGATCTCCTTCTCGGCGGAGAATGCTTCCCGGTTGAAATGAATCTGACCGATCGGCGCACCATGCTGTTCCCGCTGTTGCTCGGTCGAAGCGCGCTCGAAGGGCGTTTCCGAGTCGATCCATCGCTGTCCTATACCTGCCCGCGCCCGCTGCGGCCTGCACGCACCGACCTGCCCGAGTCCGCATGAAGATCGCCATCCTTTCGCGCAACGCGCGTCTTTTCTCCACCAAGCGCCTCGTTGAAGCTGCGCGCGTGCGCGGCCACAGCGTGCGCGTCCTCGATCCACTGCGCTGCTACATGCGCATTGCGGCAGGCACGTTCGAGATCCACTACAAGGGGCACGTGCTGCGCGGCATCGACGCGGTGATTCCACGCATTGGCGCGTCGATCACGTTCTACGGCACGGCCGTCGTGCGCCAGTTCGAGATGATGGGCGTCTTTACGCCGAATGGATCGGACGCGATCCTGCGCGCGCGCGACAAATTGAGAACGCTGCAACTGCTTGCACGCGAAGGCATCGACCTGCCCACCACCGTGTTCGGCGACAACCCTGACGACACGGCTGATCTGCTGGCGATGCTTGGGCCGGCACCGCACGTCATCAAGCTCAACGAAGGCGCACAGGGGCAGGGCGTGCTGCTCGCCGAAAAGAATTCTGCAGCGCAGGGAATGATCGAAGCGTTCCGTGGGCTGTACGCCAATTTCCTCGTGCAGGAATTCATCGGCGAGGCCAAAGGCGCCGATCTTCGCTGTTTCGTCGTCGACGGCAAAGTGATCGCAGCAATGCAACGCCAGGCACCCGAAGGCGACTTCCGCGCGAACCTCCATCGCGGCGGCACCGCCGTGCCCGTGAGTCTCACTGCGGTCGAAGTGGCGACGGCCGTGCGCGCGGCGCAGGTGATGGGTCTCGGCATTGCGGGCGTCGATCTGTTGCGCTCACGTCGCGGACCACTGGTGCTCGAAGTCAATTCGTCGCCCGGTCTCGAAGGGATCGAGGCAGCCAGCGCAGTGGACGTTGCCGGCGAGATCATCGATTTCCTTGCGCGCGCGACCAGGTCTGACGTGTCCGGGTCGCCTCGCCGTCGCGCCAGACGAAATACATAGTACGAGGAGCGTCGTTGACAGCGCCGTTCCGCGCGACTAGTCTGGCGTTGAAGGTTTCCAGCGCGGGTGCCCGCGCGCTTCGCAAGATCGAGGGGATCCCATGAAATCTGCAGTTGCAGTTCTGATCGCACTGGCATGCGTGATCGCAGGTCCGCTCTGGGCGAAAGAGAAGTATCACGAAGTGGTCAATGCGCAGACCGAGGAAGCGTTTTCGCAACTCGCCGAGAATGTCCGCAAGGAGATGGCGGACGGAGGCCGCTACGAGTTCGTCAAGCCGGAAGAGCGCGACAAGGTGGAAAAGGGATTGGCTGGCATCGCTGCGCTGTTCCGCCAGAAAGGCAGCGTCGACAAGATGTCGGAACCGGAGAAGGTCGAGCTGTTCAACAACCAGGAAGTGGTGAACGCGATCCTGACCCGGCGCGACAGCGAGCGCGTCATCTGCGAAAACCGCGCGCCGGTCGGATCGCATATCCCGAAGACGTCCTGCTACACCTACGGGCAGTGGGAAGAAGGACGCCGTGGCACCAATCAAGTGATCGACCGGCTTCGAAAAGTTCAGTGTACGAGCGCGACCGCCGTGACGGGCTACTGCAGTTGACGACTGCCGCAGGACATCAAGCGGCGTCCCCGTGATGTCGCCAAAGTCGGCTGAGATACACATGGCTGCGAGGCGACCGTCGACATCATCGTGCGCGATGCGGCGACCCGTCGTCCGCTACGTCGTGACGGAAAGGATCCATCGCATGAACTGTTTCGCAGGAAGTGCAGAGGCGGACGAAGGATCCGGAGCTGCAATCGACCTGCGCGGAATGTCCGCGCTTCATCCAACACAGAAGGTGATCACATGAAATCCACAATGGCAATTCTGTTGGCAGTGGCGTGCGCGTTGTCGGGGCCGCTCGCAGCGAAGGAGAAGTATCGCGAAGTGGTCAATGCGAATTCGGAGGAGCAGTTTTCGCAGATTTCCGAGAATGTCCGCAAGGACATGTCCGCTGGCGGCCGCTACGAATTCGTCGAGCCCGCCGAGCGTTCCAAGGTCGAAAAAGGGCTCGCTGACATGGCTGCGATGTTTCGACAAAGCGGGTCCGTCGACAAGATGACCCAAGGCGACAAGGTGGCACTGTTCAATACCCAGGAAGTGGTGAATGCGATCCTGACGAAGCGCGACAGTGACCGGGTGATCTGCGAGAACCGCGCGCCGGTCGGATCGCATATTCCGAAGACCTCCTGCTACACGTACGGGCAGTTGCAGGAATCACGGCGCGGCACGAAGCAAGTCTTCGATCGGTTGGCGGCGCCCCAATGCACCGCGGGTGCTGGGGGATGCGGCGGCGGACCAGCACCTCCGCGCAAATGAAAGGCGTGATCCGGAAAATGCGGGGCGACGCCGTTGCATGGCTCTTGCCTCCTGAGGTCGCCGCGCGTAGGTGATCGAAGTGAGCCGTGCAGGGGTAATGGAAAGGCAGCCGGGAACTGCCCTCCCTGTCGGGCATGGAATGACACCGCGCCGTGTGGCACACAGCAGCTTGAGCCGTTCACTGACAACGATGTACGATCATTGTCGTCGATTCGGTTTCCATCCACCCCAACGGAATTTCTGCATTATGAAAGCTGGTATTTTTATGGTTGCAGTCGCGGTGCTTTTCGCGACTTTCTGTCCTGCAACGGCGCTGGCAGCCGAAGAGAAACCCGATGCGGCTGTCAATGCCAGCACCAAGGACGCATTCGAGACCGTCTCCGTTTGGGTCCGCAAACAGATGGAGGCGGGTGGGCGGTATTCGTACGTTGCAGCTGCGGACAAAAGCAAGGTCAACTCCGAACTGGACGACATGGGCAAACTGCTGCAGGCGCGTGGGGATGTCGACCACATGACTCCCGATGAGAAGAAGGAGATGTTCGTCAAGCAGACCGATGTCAACGCGATCCTCGCCAAGCACGACAACGAGCGCATCATCTGCAAGAACGAAGCGCCGATCGGTTCGCACATTCCGGTGAAGACGTGCCAGACCGCCGGAATGATCGAGGCTCGGCGACGCAACGACGTGCAGTACATGCAGAATGCGCGAGCCCGGCTCAGCGGCGGCAACTGATCCGTTTCAGGCTGCGGTATGAGTCGTGCCAGGATTGAGCGAGAGGAGGGTTTACACGTGTCGAAAATCGAACAACTGCCCAAGCCGACCGAAGCGGAACTCGGAATCCTCAATTTCCTGTGGGAACACGGCGCAAGCACGGTGCGCGAAGTGCATGAGGCGCTGTATCGCGAGGAAGGCGCCGGCTACACGACGGCGCTGAAACTGCTGCAGATCATGTTCGCGAAAGGTCTGGTGGTTCGCGACGACTCCGAACGCGCCCACGTGTTCCGCGCCGCGGTGAGCAAGGAGCGGACGCAGAAGCGCTTCCTCGGCGACATGGTGCAGCGGGTGTTCGGCGGCTCCTCGTCGCAACTCGTGCTGCAGGCCCTGGGTAGCCGGCCAAAGGCGACGCAGGAGGAAGTGGACGAAATCCGCGCGCTGCTCGACAAGCTCGACGGAACATCGCCATGAACGCCGTCCTGATCGAATGGATGCCGTGGGTGCAGGCGCTGGGCTGGACCTTGCTGCATTTCGTATGGCAAGGCCTTGTCGTAGGCGCCGGTTTTGCTGCAGTGCGCGCGCTGCTCCCGCGTGCCCATCGCAGTGCGCGGTATGCGGCGGGGCTTTCAGCGCTTGGACTGATGACGCTGTGGCCGGTCGCAACCTTCATTGCGCTGCGGCCGCAGTCCGTGGATGCGTTGGCGGCGAGTGGCGGGGCTGATGCCGCGATACCTCTTGGTGAGCTTGCGATCTCACCGGCGCTTGCTCCGATCGACCATGCGTTGCCGCTATTGGTGATGCTGTGGACGGTCGGAGTCGTGCTGGTCGCAGTTCGCGCCTTGAAGCAGTGGCGCACACTGGCGAACGTCGCGAGGGATTGGTCGACTTCGAGTGATGACCTCGATGCGCTGCTTGCCGGCCTCTCTCACAGGTTCCGTTTCATGCGGCGCATCCGCGTGCTGGTTTCCGAGCGCATCGACACCCCGATGCTGATCGGCTGGCTCAAACCGATCGTGCTGCTGCCGGCGGCAGTGGTGCTCGGGTTTCCGCGTCAGCAGATCGAGTTGATCCTTGCGCACGAACTTGGACACCTGCGCCGTTACGACCATCTGGTCAATCTCGGCCAGGCGTTGTTGGAGACTCTGCTCTTCTATCACCCTGTAGTGCACTGGATTTCGCGCGAAGTGCGCAATGAACGCGAGTTGTGCTGCGACGCGCTGGTGTTGCGCCTGACCAGCGGCGAGCCGCGCGAATACGCACGCACCCTCGCGGCGCTGGAGCAGTTGCGCCAGCCGACGTCTGTGCAGGTGGCGTTGGCGGCCGGTGGCGGTGTGCTGCTGGAGCGCGTCCGACGGATCGTCGGCATGCCTGCCCCGCGCGTGAGTACGGATGGTTTTGCCTCGACGCGCTGGCTGATTCTGGCCGGTTTCGTCGCGATGGGCGTCGCGATGGCCGTCCGCGTCGAGCGCAATGGCGAACCGCGCCTGGTGGGCGGTTTGACGATCGACTGGCTTGCCCAGCCCGACGTTCGCCTTCTGCCCATCGCCGCGTTGATGGTGCCGTTCGAGCCGCCGCATCTTCGACTGCCGGCAATCGTCCCGCCGGTGCTCGAACCGTCACCGAGCGTCGTTTCGCCGGTGAACGCCAGCGGCGCAGACGCCACGCGTGCTGCTGCGGGCGGGGAGCTGTCGTCCCGCCAGCGGGCCGCGACGGCGCCACTCCTCGCCGCACCAGTGCCGGTGGTGCCCACGTCGACACCGGTGCAGGCGCCCGTTCCGGCCGACGATGCGGTGGTCGCCGTTTCTCCGCCGGGTCCCGAAGTGACCAAAGCGCCGACGCACGGAGTGCCGGTCGCGATCCGTACCGTGCCCCCGGTGTTTCCGACGACGTGGAACAGCACCAGCGGGAGGGTCGATGCGAGCTTCCTGATCGCCCCGGATGGCAGCGTTCGCGACATCCGGATCGCCGACAACGGCGTCGAGGCGTCGTTCACTCGGGCCGCGGAGCGCGCGTTGCGCCAATGGCGCTTCGATCCCCGCAGCCTTCGGGGGGATCGCTCGGTGCGTTTCGAGCAGAGTTTCGTTTTCGAGGGCGCCGCACAGCGCCGTGTGGACAACGCCGACAGCAACTGCGTGCATTCGACCGGTTCCCTGATCTGCCGGCCGCTGGACGACGCGCCGGCTGTTGCGACAGTCGCCGTACGTGACCGCCGTTAACAGAAGACTCAGGTACCTTTAACGTCGCTTTAATCGATTCGCGCCTATATTCCGCGGCATCGTAGTCTGCTCGACACTCCTGTCAGGTCCTGTGACTGGCGGATTGCGGTATCGGGGCAGTAGCTTTTTTGGCCCAGGTGAGGTGTGTTCCCCCAATGACACCTCCCTGGGCTATTTCTTTGGTGGCGCCCGCCACTTGAAGCCGCCCGCATCTCACCCATCTCCCTTGGTTCCGACTCCGCTAAGCTGAGCGCGTATGCGTATTCTTGTCATTGAAGACAACAGCGACATTGCAGCCAACATCGGTGATTTTCTCGCCGACAAGGGGCACGTCGTCGATTTTGCCGGGGACGGAGTCACCGGATTGCACTTGGCGGTGGTCAACGACTTCGATGTGATCGTGCTTGATCTCGGCCTGCCAGGCATGGACGGGCTCGAGGTCTGCCGCAAGCTGCGTCAGGAAGCAAAGCGCCAGACACCGGTGCTGATGCTGACCGCGAGGGACAGCCTCGACAACAAGTTGACCGGGTTCGATTCCGGTGCCGACGACTACATGGTCAAGCCCTTCGCGTTGCAGGAACTGTCGGCCCGCCTCGAAGTGCTGGGTCGGCGCGGGAAGGGCAACAAGAGTCGGCTGCTGCAGCTCGCGGATCTCACCTACAACCTCGACACGCTGACGATCAGTCGCGCCGGCAAGCAGATCCAGCTCAATCCGATCGGCCTCAAGCTGCTGCAGTCGCTGATGGAATCGGCGCCGTCGGTCGTGACGCGACAGGAGCTGGAAACGCGCGTGTGGGGCGAAGAGCTGCCCGACAGTGACTCGCTGCGTGTGCATATCCATGGGTTGCGTGCGGTCATCGACAAACCGTTCGAGAAGGCGCTGATCCAGACGCGCCACGGCATCGGCTATCGCATGGTCGATCCGGATGCGCTACCGGCGTAGGCTCCGCTCCCGCATCATCATTTCGTTTGCGCTGTTCGGGCTGGGCCTGACGGCGCTGTTCGCGGTTGCGACGATCTACATGCGCACCCGGCTGGAAGACCAGCTGATCAACACCACGCTTGAGCGCGAGCTGCGCCACTTCGTCGACTTCAAGCGCGACAACCCCGACCCCAATGCGCCGTGGACGATGTCGGTGTATCAGGCGCAGATCGTGCGCGCCGGTCGCGTGGCCACGGTGCCGATGGCGTGGCAGAAATACGAAAGTGGTGTCTTCGACATCGATGACATCGGCCGCGAGGGAAAGATTCGTCCGTACAAGCTCGCCGTCTACAAGGACGCCGACTACTGGGCCTTCCTGCGCTTCGATGTCAGCACGCAGAAGCTCAGCGAGCGCCAACTCCTCACGGTGCTGGTTGCCCTCGTTCTCGCGTTCGCGTTCTTTTCGCTGTTCATCGGCTTCTGGTTGTCCGCGCGCGTGATGAGTCCGGTGATCGAACTTGCTCAGCGGGTGCGCGCGATGAGCCGCAGCGGCAAGCCCGAAGCGTTGAAAGCGCATTTCGCCAACGATGAAGTCGGCGAACTCGCGTCGGTGCTGGACGATTATTCGATGCGCTTGACCGAGATGGTCGAACGCGACCGCGAGTTCAATGCGGACGTCAGCCACGAGCTGCGTACGCCGCTGGCTGTGATCGCAAGCACGACCGAATTGCTGCAGGGTTCGCCCGACCTGACGCCAAAGCTCAGCGAACGCCTGAAGCGGATCGAGCGCGCGGTGCGGCAATCAAGCGAACTCATCGATGCGTTGCTGCTGCTGTCGCGGCGCGAGCGTCAGGCGCCGACCGACGGCGAAACCACCGACGTTGCACGCATCGTCGAGCTCGTCGTCGACGCGCAACGCCCGCACGTGGCGAACAAGCCGGTGACCGTGCGGGTCGAGCTGGAGCAGCCGCTGTCGACGGTGGCTCCGTCCTCCGTGGTCGCGGTGGCGCTGAGCAACCTGATCGGCAACGCGTTCAAGTACACGCAGGCGGGCGACGTGATTGTCACCGTCGGCTACGGCCGTGTGACGATCGAGGACACCGGTCCGGGCTTCAAGGCGGAAGACGCCGACAAGTTGTTCGAGCGCGGCGTGCGCGGAACACAGGTGGGCAAGGGCGGTGGCCTCGGCCTCGCGATCGTGCGGCGACTGTGCGAACTCTACGGGTGGAAGGTGACGCTCGCACCGCGCCCGCAGGGCGGTGCGGTGGCGACGATCGAATTCGGACATCCTCCGCACACCGCATGAGGCCGACGCTCTCGGCGTGACCGTCGACGCCTGCTGCTCAGCCCTCGACCGGCTCCAGCCAGCCCCAGCGATCCTCGGTACGCCCATTGAACAGTCCGAAGAACAGGTCCTGCAGTCGGTTCGTCACCGGCCCCGGTTTGCCGACGCCGACGGGCTTGCCGTCGACCGAACGGATCGGCGTGATCTCGGCCGCAGTGCCACACATGAAGAGCTCGTCGCACAGGTACAGATATTCGCGTGGAATGTCGCGCTCGATCACGTCGATGCCGACGGTGCGCGCGAGCGTGATGATCGTGTTGCGCGTGATGCCGTTGAGCAGCGCTGCGCTCACCGGCGGCGTATGCAGCGCACCTTCGAACACCAGGAACAGGTTTTCGCCTGCCCCTTCGCTGAGCAATCCGGTCGATGCGAGCGCGATGCCTTCGCCGAAACCGAGTCGTCGCGCCTCACGGGCGACAAGCTGTCCGGACAGATAATTTCCACCGGCCTTCGCACCCGCTGGAATCGTGTTCGGCGCAAACCGCTGCCAGCTCGACACGCATGCGTCGATGCCCGCTTCGAGCACTCCGGCGCCGAGGTACGGACCCATCTGCCATGCCGCGATGGCCACATCGGTCGGTGTCTCTGCGGAGAGTCCGAAACCGCCAAGGCCACGAAACGCGATCGGTCGCAGGTACGCCTTGCGCAATCCGTTTGCCTTGATCACGTCGCGGCATGCCGCCGAGAGTTCGTCGACCGTGTACGGGATCACGATGTCGTAGATCTTCGCCGACGCGAACAACCGCTTGATGTGATCGGTCAGGCGAAAGATTGCGGCGCCGTCCGGCTTTCCCGCGCCGGAGGTTTCATAGCTGCGAATGCCCTCGAACACCGATGAGCCGTAATGCAGCGCGTGCGACATGACATGCACGGTGGCGTCCGCCCATGGTTTGATCCGACCGTTTTGCCAGATCTGCTCGGGATACTGCTGGGACATGACGCGCGCTTCCTCGACCAAAGCGTGAATGATAGCAGTGCGCTTGGTGTGGTCCCGACGGGTCGACCGGATCTACCACACCAGCCAGTAGCAGCCGCCTTCGAACTCGACGCCAAAGGCTTGCTCGTGCACGCCGCCCGTGTCGCCTCCACCCGTGCGCACGCGGAAGCCGTCGGGCGGTGGCCTCGCATCGTCGCTGGGCGTAGAGCCACTGTCGTCGGCAGAGTCGACCGCGAGCAATTCATACTTCGCGAGGTCGCGCAAACTGCGCAGTCGACTCCTTGCTGCGGTGGAACCAACGCCGCGCCAGTGGATCATGCCGGCGATCGTATTCGCATCGTGACGCGCGATCGCTTCGACCACCCGCTCGCGCAGCTCGACGGCCGATGCGGGGCAACGATCGGTCGCCACACTGGGTGCGGCAGGGACATCGCCAGACACTGCGCCGACGGCTGAATCGGTTGCCGCACACGCATCGCCAGAAAAAACGATCTCGCCATGCAGCCCGATGCAGCGATGGATTTTCTGACCATCCGTCGGGACGCCGTTGTCGCCGGACGCCGAAGCGATGGCCGCCATCGCGATGCACGAAACGCCGAGCACGACGCGCAAGGTGATCCGGTGCGGAGCTCGCATGTTCAATCGCACCGAACGGCGCTCACGAAAGCGCCAGTCGTTCGCAGATCGCGAGCGTCGGCTTCGAACGATTGAGCGTGTAGAAGTGCAGGCCCGGAGCGCCGCCCGCGACGAGGCGGTTGCACAGGTCTGCCACCACATCGGCGGCAAACGAGCGAATCGATTCCGCATCGTCGCCCAAGGCCACCAGACGCTTGGTCAGCCAGCGCGGAATTTCCGCGCCACACATGTCGGAGAATCGACGCAGCTGGCTGAAATTCGCGATCGGCATGATGCCCGGAACAATCGGCAACGTGATGCCGGCACGACGTGCGGAGTCGACAAAGCGGAAGTACGCGTCGGCGTTGTAGAAGTACTGCGTGATCGCGCCGTTCGCGCCGGCGTCGACCTTCGCCTTGAAGTGCGCGAGGTCCGCGTGTGCATCGTCGGCTTGCGGATGGACTTCCGGATAGCAAGCGACCTCGATGTGGAAACTGCCACCGCTCTCTTTGCGAATGAATTCAACGAGGTCGCTGGCGTAGCGGAAGTCGCCGTGACTGGCCATGCCTGACGGCAGGTCGCCGCGCAACGCGACGATGCGTTTGCAGCCCATCGTCTTGTACCGGACAAGCAGGCTGCGAATCTCGTCCCGCGTGCCGCCCATGCAAGAAAGGTGCGGCGCGGCGTCGAGGCCGTGCTCTTCGCGCAAGTGGCGGATTGTTTCCGGTGTGTAGCTCAAAGTCGAACCGCCCGCGCCAAAAGTGCAACTGACGTAGTCGGGTTGGAGTGATTTTAGTTTCGGCAGCGCTGCCTCGAGCGTGGCCTTCTGTTCGTCGGTCTTGGGCGGGAAGAATTCAAAGGAGATCGGAACGGAGGTCATCGTCAAAACCGGCAACAGGATGCACGCACTATATCTCTTCGTCCGGATGGAGAGATAGAGTGCTCGATCTGCCGGCGAAACGGGCGCCGTGCAGTCGCCCGTCGTGGCTTCGTCGAGGGTGCAGTCAGTGATGAATACCTGTCAGCGTGTAGTCCACGCAAGCGCCAGGCACCTCGAAATCGAAATGCGTGACAACGATGTAGAACGTCCCGATTTGTGCCGGCACGTTTACGCCGGCTAATCCTCCGCTGCTACCGCTGAATGCGTCGGTGCATTGCGACAGCGTGGTGCCGTAACGCTGCTTGCACACGGCAACAAGGAGGCCTGGAGCGTAGCCACTCGCGTGTGGAACTACGTGCAGGCTCCATGGGCGGAGTTGGGCAGGCGGTGAACTGGCCGGGTTGGTCACCTGGTAGGCCACACTTCTCCCGTCGGTATACATGTTGAAATCGTTGAAATAGATGTACTCAGCGTAGGGACAGGTACTTCGATTGTCGATATAGGTTCCGGCGGTCGACGGAATCGAAATCGGATATGACAGCATTTGTGCGTGCGCCGAAGCCGCGCCAACTGTGAGCGTGATGACGATAGTCATGAGTGAGCGCATGGTTCCCTCCATTCTCCGCGCGAAATACGCGGGCAATGGATGAGTACGCAATGCTTCTGTCAATCGGGACATCTGGACGGCGCTGGAGTCGTCGTCCGCGGCGCCAACAGCGAGGAATAGACGATTCGAGACCAAACGGCGGAGCGGTTCGGGTGTCACTCAGCAACGGCGCATCGTTCGAGTGCTTGACGCCTACACGTCGGAAAAGGTCGGACGACAGTCAACGGTGAACGGACCTGACAGCCAGCCTTTTAAAGAAAAACGGGCGCCTCGCGGCGCCCATTTGCTGCAGCTTCATTGGATCAGCTCTGGCTCAATAACGGTATTGATCCGGCTTGTACGGCCCATCCACCGACACGCCGAGATAAGCGGCCTGTTCGGTCGTGAGGGTAGTCAGCTTCGCGCCGATCTTCTCCAGATGCAGGCGCGCGACTTCCTCGTCGAGCTTCTTCGGCAGGATGTAGACCTTCGCTTCGTATGTGGCCTTGTCACCCGTCGGATCTACCGCGAACGGAGTCAATTCGCAGATAGCTCCGCGAGCAACTCGTCGAGCTGTCCGAATGTCTCGTGCGTGGCGTCCTGCGCTCCGGTGCCGGCCGCGTCGAGCGCTTCCTTCGTGGGATACATCTCGCTCATCACGAGCAGCGTCTTGCCGTCGCGTTCTTCGAACGTCACGGTGGTGGCTGACCCCGCGTCACCGCTTTCCTCGTTCGTCCAGACGATGCGCTTGTCAGGCACCACCTCGAGGTAACTGCCGAAGAACGCCATCGTGTGCGCGGGATCATCACCGAACACCAATCGGTATTTGCCGCCGGTGCGCACGTCCATCTCGCATGAGCGAAGTGTCATGCCCATGGAGCGGGGCACCCACCACTTCTCGAACAACTCGGGGTTGGCCCATGCCTCGAACACGAGTCGCGCCGGCGCGTCGAACGTCCGCGTGACGACGACCTCACGCTCCGACGTCTTCTTCACCGTCGTGCGCCGGGATTCACTTTCCTTTTCTGCGACCACGGGCTTTTTCCTTTCGTTTGAGTTCGTCGATGACAACGTCCAGCGCTGTAAAGCGCGCGTCCCACACTTGGCGGTAGCGCGCGATCCACTTCATTTCCTCCTCGAAACGACACGGACCGATGCGACACGTGCGCACGCGGCCGACCTTTTCTGTGGTCACGAGCCCGGCCGACTCAAGAACGCCGACGTGTTTCTTCATGCCCGTAAGAGTCATGTCGAACGTGTCGGCGAGATCGGTAATCGACGCGTCGCCGCGTGCAAGCCGATC
>NZ_JBDSWZ010000168.1:0-12072 GCF_039926425.1 Dokdonella sp. | reverse complement strand
GCCGCCCTCCTCGCTCACGCGTTCCGATTCGTCGCCGAACAGCACGGCGTCGCCATCGAATGCGATGCGCAGTTGCTCGTACTGGCGCTGCGGCGCCTTCGACGGAAGTATCGTCGCGGCAGCGATGCCGGCTTTCAGCGCCTGCCCCACGCTGTCCGGATTGGCCGACAGGAACAGGTCAGCGCCAAATGCATGCACATACGGGAATGTCGGTGCGCCGCGCGTGAAGGCGGCACGCGAAATTGCCAGGCCGTAGTGCTCGATCGCGTTGAAGATGCGCAAGCCGGTATCGGCGGAGTTGCGCGACAGCAGGATCACTTCGACGTGCGGCGCCTCGGGCGAGGCGCGATTGAGGTTCAACAGTTTCTGCACCAGCGGAAACGCGATGCCGGGCGCAAGCAGATCGTTTTCACGCTCGATCTGATAGCGCGCGAACGCATCGACGCCATCGCGCTCGAACAGGTCGTGGCTTTCGCCAAGATCGAACAGTGCACGCGAGGAGATCGCGACGACGAGGGTGTGACCCCCGGCATCGCGATCGCGCACGGGCATGGACTCAGCGGAGTGCAGCTCCATCGTCGAATCCGTCGTCGAAGATCACGTCGGACACGACGACCTCGAGCGTTGCCACAGCATCGCCCGTGCTCGCGCCTGACGTGGTCTGCAAATCGCCTGCCGGAACCAGATTCACGTAACTGCCTGGCTCTGCGGCTGTGACGTCCACCGTCACCGTACAGGTTTCACCGATGGCGATCTCGGCGCCGGCGACGAGCGAAACGTGCGGCACACCGGGCGTCGCCGTCACGCTGCCGCTGGTGCAAGTCGTCGACTCATTCGCCGGATCCGCAACGACGAGGCCGTCGGGAAACGTGTCGGTGAGTGTGTCCGTCACTGTCGCGGTGTTGGTTCCGGCATTGCCGAGCGTCAACGTCAACGTGCTCGATTCCCCTGCATGGATGGATGCGGGCTCGAATGCCTTCGACAACGTCGGAGCGGCGAGTGCCAACTGTGCAGCGGCGTAGACATCGACGCGCCCGTACCCTGCCTGGTAGTTCGGCCAGTCCGCCATCGTGAGTCCACCACAACCGGAGTTCCCCGGATCGGTGATGCCCTGCCTCGTCGCGCTCGCGCGCAGAAGCTCGCCGACCTGATCGGGGTGGCCCTTGAGCTCCGGCTTCACCGACATCAGAAGCGCTGCCGCTCCGGCAATGTGCGGCGTTGCCATGCTGGTGCCGCTGATCGTGTTGTAGCCGCCGCTTTTCCAGGCCGATCGCACGTTGACGCCCGGACCCGATACGTCCGGCCGGATCAACGACGACGCGAGTACCGGACCGCGACTGGAGAAGCCCGCCATCGCATCGGAACTGTCGGTGGCGCCCACCACGAACGCCGAGTCGTAGATCGCCGGTGGTGAGGTAATCGAACTGCAGCCCGGACCATCGTTGGCGGCGGCCGCCGCGAAGAAGATTCCGCCGGCGACAATGTTGTCGACCGCGGTCTTGATTTCGTCGCCGGCGGTGCAGCCTTCTGAAGGAATGCAGCCCCACGAGTTGCTGACGACGTCCGGAGCACGGTCGGGATCCGGATTCGCTCCGGCCAGATCGGTCGGCGCCATCATCCATTCGATGCACTCGATGTACGTCGCCGGAGTTCCGTCGCCCGCGTCCATGTTGCGACAGCCGATCCACTTCGCGCCCGGCGCAACACCCGTCTGGTTGCTGCCGCCATCGCTGCCAGCAAATGTTCCTGCGGTGTGCGTGCCGTGGCCATTGTCGTCGCAGGGCGCCTGCATGTCGAAACCGCAACTGTTCGCAGCTGCACCGGCATGGATCGCATCGTGCCAGTTGTAGTTGTGGTCGGCAGTGGTTCCATCCCAACCGCGATACTGCGGCTTGAGGACCACGTGGTCCCACTTGTAGCCCGTGTCTTCGCCGGCGATCACCACGCCCTGGCCGGTGTAGCCGAGCGCCCACACCGCTGGCGCGTTGATCTTGTTCACGCCCCACTCGATCGCATTGACCGCGGAGGGTGCCGGTGTTGACGCATCAACGATCGGCAACTTCAGTGCGCTTTTCGTGTTCGCATCAACGCGCGCAACATCGGACCGCGTCGCCAACGCAGCGAGATCGCTCGCCGACACCCGCGCCCAGACGACATTGGAAATCCAGTACGCGCGATGTTCCACGCCGCGGCTGGAGAGCCACGCGACCAGCGAAGCCTGTTGCGTCTGCGCGCGATCGCGCAACGTGTCCACGAGGACCCGACGACGCAGCTTGTAGTCGGCGTTGCCGCGGAGGGGCGCAAGGACCGGGCGGTCCTGGTCTGGCAGCACGATCAGTGTTTCGACACGTCCGTCGCGAACCGCCTGCGCAACCAGCGCCGGGTCGACCTGCGCTGCGAATGCACTGCTGCACGCCAACGCGAGCGCTGCGAGAGGAAATCCACAAGGACCTGCGATCGATCGGCTGCTCATTGAACGTGTACTCCCCAAGGCGTTGGATGGCGAACGGACTGCCGGCCACAGTACAACATCTGCGGGCCGCGTTTCAGCAGCTTCGCGCGGTCGGTCACACGCGTCACCAGTCAGTCGGCCGGTAGTCCTTGAGGAACTTGCCCCATTCGTGCTTGCCGCTATTGAAGCCGGCAATGATCGGATCGACGATGCGCGCTGCCCCATCGACGATGTCGAGAGGCGGGTGGAACCGTTCCTCGACGACCTTGCGTGCGGCAATGTCGGCCGGATCCTCGTCAGTCACCCAGCCGGTGTCGACCGCGTTCATGTGGATGCCGTCGTTGAGGTAATCGAGCGCCGACGTGCGCGTCATCATGTTGAGCGCGGCCTTCGCCATGTTCGTATGCGGGTGCCGGGTCGTCTTGAAGTTGCGATAGAACTGTCCTTCGACGGCCGACACATTGACGATGTGCTTGTCGCGTTCGGGCGTGCGCAGCATCAGCGGCTTCAGGCGCGCGTTGATGATGAAGGGCGCGATCGCATTGACCAGTTGCACTTCGAGCAACTCGACCGACGGCACTTCGGCCATCAGCAGTCGCCACGAGTTGCGACCGCGCAGGTCGACCTGCTGCAGATCCTGATCGAGCCGTCCCTGCGGAAACAGGTGCTGCTGGCTCGCGAATTCGTCATCGAGAAGACGAACCTGGGACAGCTCCGCGGCGCGCGTGAGCCCGGGTAAGCCCTCGTTCGCGATGCCGGATGCAAGCGATGCGATGGCGCCGCTCTCGGGCAACATGTCGTAGCGCCGCAGGCCCTCATAGCGACCGAGCAGTTTTTGCAGGTGCTCGGGCACATCGTGCGTGGCGGCGGTCTCGCCTTCCATCATGTGTTCGTAGAACGCGGGCGGGCGCCGCACGGTCTGGCACGCGTTGTTGACGATGAAATCGAGGCGGTCGCGCGTCGACACCAGCTCGTGGCAGAACGCCTCGACGCTCGGCGTGTGACGCAGATCCAGCCCGAAGATCTCAAGCCGATCGGCCCAGTCGCCAAAGTCCGGCTCCTCGGCGTAACGCGCGGCGGAGTCGCGCGGAAACCGCGTCGTGACCATCAATGTCGCGCCAGCACGCAGAAGCTTCAGACCGGCCTGATAGCCGATCTTGACGCGTCCGCCGGTGAGCAGTGCGACGCGGCCGCGCAAATCCGCAAGTTCACCGCGCTTGGCAAAATTGAACGCGGCGCAGGTCGGGCACAACTGGTCGTAGAAGTGATGGATCAACGTGTACTTCTGCTTGCACACATAGCAGTGCTGCAACTCGATCGATTCACGCCGCTCGGGTTCGTTGTCCTCGCTGTCCTGCGCCACGAACCCTTCGGGAGGAAACACGTTCGGTGTCGTGAAGACGGGTCGGCGCCGCAGCTCGCGGATACCGGTCGCGTGCAGCAACGCTTCCTCGCGTTCGATGCGTGCCGCACTGCGTTCGCGCTCGGCGGCTTTCATGCGCTGGCGACGCGCCACCGGATCGGGCTGGTAAAGCTTCGCAACCGCGGTGTGCAGACGCGCGCGGACATCTCCCGGCAGCGCATCGAGCAGGGTTCGGTCCGCAGCGATCGTCTCGAGTGCAGCAATGCTCTCGATCAGGCGATCGGTGGTCGTTGCCTGCGTGGACTCGGCGGGCGCAGAAGTGGGAATCGTTGTCATGGCGCGGGGGATCATCGGAGGCGAAAGCGAATGTCGGACAGTCCGGACGAGTCGCCTTGCGACAGGCACGCGGATGGGTCCATCGGACGGAGCGGTCGCAAGTCGCGCACGTCGACGGCGGTCCCGGCAGCCCCTTAAGATAACCCAGACCGGTGCCCGATTCCGATGGGCGCCACCCCCACAACCCGTCCGAGCGCCCATCCCATGATCAGCCGCTACCTCCTGCCCACGCTCGGAATGGCTGGCGCGCTTGTCGCGACCAACGCGTCCTCGACCGCGGTGTCGCCATCGCGAAAACCGCAACAAGGATGTGCGTGGGAACAGCGCGTCGACGCAGACATCGGACTGCAGAGCTGGGTGCAGCGCTGCGATTTCGGTTTCCGGAAAATCGATTTCCTTGTGGTCGGCCATTCGCTGGCGCAGCGCTATTCGGACGGTGGAGCGCCGGAGCCGGTAATCGATGTGTTCGATCTTGCCGGAAGTGAATCCCTCGAAGCCGGGATGAAGCGTGTCTTCGCCGCAGCAACCGAAAAAGCCGTGGCAGCGCGATGCGTGCTCGCACCCTTTCGCGCAGAGGGCATCGGGACGCCGATTGGAGTGAAGCGCTACGCGTTTGTGCCCGATGCTGCGTACGGCAAGGAACTGGCCAAGACGCAGGATCCGAACGACATCCCCGAGCCACCGTGCGGGCCGTATGGCGCGAGTGACGACAGCATCGATTATTTCGAAACCCAGCCTGCCGCCGGCAGCCGCCACTTCGTTTACGTGCACGCGGGCCAGGACACGCCCCTGTTCGACGAGGCAACGCTCAAACTGCTGCCGCCGTCGGTACCCGCGCTGCCCTGACTCCGCGGCATCAGGCGCGCGCCGGAATTTCCAGCCCGCGCTTCACTGCCGGACGAGCAAGCCCACGATCAAGCCACGCGGACACATTGCGAAAATCGTCGAATCCGACGAGATCACGCGCTTCGTAGAATCCGATCAGGATGCGCACCCAGCCGAGCGTTGCGATGTCTGCGATCGTGTAGTCGTCGCCCATGACCCAGGCACCGCCGTCCAGCCGTCCGTCGAGCACGCCGAGCAGGCGTTTCGATTCGGTCACATAGCGTTCCAGCGGACGCTTGTCGGCAATCTCCTTGCCGGCAAACTTGTTGAAATAGCCGAGCTGGCCGAACATCGGACCGATGGCTCCCATCTGGAAAAACAGCCACTGGATCGTTTCCCAGCGGCGCGCCGGATCGGCCGGAATGAACTGGCCGGTCTTGTCCGCGAGATACATCAGGATCGCACCCGATTCGAACAGTGCGAGTGGCGTTCCGCCGGGCCCGTCGGGATCGATGATCGCCGGAATCTTGCCATTCGGATTCAGGCGAACGAATTCCGGCAAATGGCTTTCGTTCTTCATGATGTCGACCAGGTGCGCTTCATAGGGAAGCCCTGTCTCCTCGAGCATGATCGACACCTTCACGCCGTTTGGCGTATTGAGCGAATAGAGCTGAAGGCGGTCGGGATGCCGGGCTGGCCATCGCTGGCTGATCGGAAAAGCGGAAAGTCGGGACATGCTTGGCTCCTGGCGAATCGGCGAGATGAATCCTCGATCGGTCGAGCGATCAATCGGACGGAACAGTCACAAACGATGATGGTGGCTCGAGGGAAAAGCAACGCCGCGGACTGTTGTCGCGTGCCGCGATTCCAGCGGGGACCGAAGTGCAGTACCGTTCGATCATGGACGACACGACCCGACGCACGGCCACTCCTCTCATCCGGGTGGTTGCACTGCTGCAGATCAAGCTTCTTCTGAGTGCGGGCCGCGACCTGGTATTGGCGCCCGTTGCGCTTGCGGCAGCAGCGCTCGACCTTGTTTCATTGAAGAAGCAAGAGCCACAGTACTTTCGCGCAGTGCTCCGGTTCGGCCAACAGACCGACGAGTGGATCGACACCTGGTCGCACGGGCGTGGCGACGCCGCGCCGCCGCGCGGAAGCGTCGACGCACTGCTCGCGAGCGTCGAAGATGTGGTGCGCGATCCGCAGTCGGGCGCGCATCGGGCGCGGGTTCTCAAGCGCTGGGCGGAACGTCAGATGTCCCGCGCGCGCCAGCAGACCGCGACTCAACTGTCGACGCGTTCGGGTCCCGAACACCGCGGCTGACGGGCGCGTCGTCGGCAGAGCCAGTCGACCCACTCGAGATGGCCCGCTGGCAGCCATGAACGGCGCATCTCGCTGGAACGATGATGAAAGGTCGACGCGCGATCATCCGCACAGCGTGCGTGCGCCAACCATGGCGCGCCGCAGCCGTCTGCTAGAGTCGGCGATCAAACCAAGGGGATCATCCATGCGCGTCGTACCTTCGCTGCGTTTCTTTGCGGCGGTCATCCTGTGTATCTGTGGTCCAATGTCCGCCGACGCTGTCGCGGCGAACGATGTGGTGACCGAGCGTTACGACGACGCGCGCCTCGGTGCGAACCTCGATGAGACCACGCTGACGACCGCCAACGTCAACCCCGCGCGATTCGGAAAGCTGTGGTCGTACCCGGTCAGCGGCTCGGTCTATGCGCAACCGCTGTACGTGCGCAACGTCGCGATTCCCGGGAAGGGAACACACAACGTCGTCTACATCGTGACGATGAACGACTGGGTGTATGCCTTTGATGCGGACTCGGCCACGACCACGCCGCTGCTGTCTCTGGATCTCACCTCCGAAGTGCCGGGTTCACGTCCGAACACGATGACGGAAATTGGCGTTCCGACCGACAACATCATCGGCAATGTCGGCGTCGAAAGTACTCCACACATCGACCTGGCGAGCAACACGATGTATCTCGTTGCCCGTACGAAAGAGACGGCCCCCTGCATCCCGCCGTTTCCCGGACCCAATCCGACTCCGAACAGCCTGTACTGCCAGCGCTTGCATGCACTGGACATCCGCACGCTGCAGGAGATGCCGAACAGTCCGGTGATCCTCGGCGGCAGCGTGCCGGGAAGCTCGGCGGGAAGTTCAGGCGGCACGCTGACATTTGATCCCAAGATCGCACATCAGCGGGCCAGCCTCGCCTACTCGAACGGGCGCATCTTCATCGCCTGGGCCGGGCACAGCGACCAGTTCAACTATCACGGTTGGGTGATGGTCCACGACGCAACCACTCTGCAGCAAACGAAGATCTGGTCGTCGAGTCCAACGGGCAGTACCAGCTTCAATGGCGGCGGCATCTGGATGTCGGGGCGCGCGCCAGCCGTCGATGCCGACGGGAACGTCTACTACATGGTTGGCAACGGACCCTACGACGTCAGTCACGGCCCCTCCGATCCGGCCAGCACCTTCGGCGAGTCGTTCATCAAATTCGGGCCGACTGCGGATACTCCGCTGCTCGACTGGTTCACGCCGAACGAAGTCGACGACCTCAACGGGTCGGACTCCGATCTCGGCGGCTCCGGGCCGCTGCTGATTCCTGGCACCGACCTCGTTGTCGGTGGTGGCAAGAGCGGCAAGTTCTTCGTTACGCATACCGCCGACATGGGCCATCTCGGCGTTGGTACCGGCAATACCAACATCGTCCAGGCGTTTTCCAATGGCGGCCAGCAGATCAAGGGCGGCACGGTCTACTGGAACCGCGACGGTGGCGTCGGACCGTGGATGTACGTCTGGGCCGACAGCCACAGCACGCTCAAGGCGTACCAGTTCAACATTGGGGGAACCGGAACGTTCACCACGGCTCCCGTCCAGCAATCCACGCTGTTCTCCAACAACGGCTCGGCCGGCGGTGTCATGACCCTTTCCGCCAACGGCAGCACGCCCGGCAGCGGCATTGTCTGGTCATCGATGGCGTTCAGCGGATCGGATCCGAACAGCGGCATCCACCCCGGTGTGTTGCGCGCTCTCGATGCCGACCATCTCACCACTGAATTGTGGAACTCGGAGATCGACCACGCGGCCGACGCGTTGGGCAACTGGCCGAAATTCAGCCCGCCAACGGTGATCAATGGTCGCGTCTACATGGGCTCGTTCCCCGGCGATGGCGTCGGCTCGACCTCGATCAGCACGTATGGCTTGCGACCCACCGCCGACTTCGAGATCGATGCAGCGCCGCCCAATCCCGGCATCCATCCGGGCGACAGCGTCACGTACACGATCACTGCATCGTCGATCGATGGCTTCGCTGGCACCGTGCATCTCGCCGTCTCGGCCCTTCCGCCGGGCGCCACGGCCACATTCACGGGCAATGACTTCGCGCCTCCGGGCAGCGGGACGTTGACGGTGCAGACCGAAGCCGGCACACCGATTAATCCGTCCTCTGTGGTGATCACGGCGACCGCTGGCGCACTCAGCCACACACGCACAGTCGGCCTCCACGGCACCGACGTGGTAGCGGGCAGCGGTACGATCAGCATCGACTTTGTCGGCACCGGCACGCCGATGGACGCCACCGAAACCGCCGGCGTGCTCGCAGTGCCAAACTGGAATTCGCTGGTGGCATCGAACGGCAGCGATGTCGCGCTGGTCGACGAAACCGGCACGGCGACCGCAGCCTCCATCAGCTGGAACGCGCCCGGTCAATGGAAGCCTGCAATTGCCGACACGGCGGGCGACTTCCACATGATGGACGGCTATCTCAATGCGACCGGGACGCCGCTGAGTGTGACGATTGCCGGGTTGCCAGTGGATCCGGCGGGTTACTACGTCACCGTCTACTCCGATGGCGACAACCGCAATGAAACATTGACCACCCGCTACGCCATCACCGGCTCCGGCACGCGTCCCGCGTCGATCGACGCGATCGATTCCGCGGCCACGAATTTCGACGGAAGCTTCGTGCGCGCCGACAACAGTGCCGGCAACTATGTCGTGTTCTTCGTGTCCGGCAACGACTTCACCCTGACCGCGACGCCGGTCGATTCGAGCGGCAGCGGCGCAACGGCGCCGCTCAACGCGATCCAGATCGCGCACGGCGACCGCCTCTTCGCCGATGGCTTCGAGGGTACGGGCACTCGTTGACGAGACCTGGCGCACGTCGCCGGGCAATCAGCCCGGCGACAATGCAGGCGTCCGTATGCGCGGGTTCGGCCGCGATGCTGTTGACTGATGTCGAAGCGGAAGCATCGCGGCTGAAGCCGCTCCCACGACGGAGACAATTGCGGAGGCGGAACTTTTTTCCCGTGCGCACACGCACTGGCACGACGCGGCGCAACCACTGGCCAACACGATGAACCACCGGAGTCGCACCGTGAACCTCCCTGCCATCCGGATCCAAGTCACGCTCGCATCGCTCATCGCGCTGTGCGGGATGACGACGGCCCTCGCCAACACGACTTTCGGAGGCGTCAATCTTTCGAGCGCCGAGTTCGGCAATGCGATTCCCGGCACTCCGAATGTCGACTACACGTGGCCGACGAATGCGGAGCTCGACTACTTCCGCAGTCGCGGCATGAACGTCGTTCGTGTCGCCTTCAAATGGGAGCGGATGCAGGCGGCATTGAACGCTCCGCTCGAGGCGAACTATCTCGCGTCGCTCGATGCAGTCGTCGCACATGCATCGACGATCGGCCTCCATGTCATCCTCGATCCGCACAATTACGCGCGCTATCGAGGCAACGTCGTCGGAACGCCAGACGTTCCCGATTCCGCATTGGCCGATTTCTGGTCGCGCCTGTCGGCGCATTTCGTCGGCAACGACGCACTGATCTTCGGGCTGATGAACGAGCCACACGGCATGCCCACCGAGCAGTGGGCGCAGGCGGCGAATGCCGCGATCGTCGCCATCCGCAGCACTGGCGCGCAGCAGCTGATTCTTGTGCCGGGTAACGCGTGGACGGGTGCACACAGCTGGTCGTCCAACTGGTACGGCACGCCGAACGCGACGGCCATGCTGGCGATCACCGACAGCGGGAGTCGCTTCGCGTTCGAACTTCACCAGTATTTCGACAGCGATTCGTCCGGCACGTCGAGCACCTGCAGTTCCGCCGCGGGCACTGGCGCGAACCAGTCGCAGGGCGTGACGACGTGGATGCGCACGCACGGCTACAGGGGATTCCTCGGTGAATTCGCCAGCGCGGACAACGGCGATTGCAGCGCCGCCGTCAACAGCGCGATGAATCACCTGCGGGCGAATGCCGACGTCTGGCTGGGGTGGACATGGTGGGCCGCCGGACCGTGGTGGGGCGACTACATCTTCACGCTCGAGCCCACCTCGGGATTCA
This sequence comes from Dokdonella sp., assembly GCF_039926425.1. Taxonomy (GTDB): domain Bacteria; phylum Pseudomonadota; class Gammaproteobacteria; order Xanthomonadales; family Rhodanobacteraceae; genus Dokdonella_A. The sequence continues at coordinate 1,729 of NZ_JBDSWZ010000168.1, read as the reverse complement.
GCGTCGATCGCCCGCAGATGAGCTGGCTGATGCCGTACATGCCGCCGCTGTTCGCGAACGGGTTTGACGACTGAGGGTCCGCGATCGAGGGGCAGATCCATCCGGCGCACGAAAAATGTCGGTTTTGGTCGCCGATTGACGTTTAGTCAATAGCAGGCAGCGATTTGCGAGGATCGCGGCACGCAGGGAGCGACGGATTGCCAAAGGCCGCCATTCGGACGTCGATGACCCGGTGCAACTGGCCGGACCACAACGTTGGCGATCGAAGGACACCTGCCGCAGGACATCAAGAGAAACCACCCGAACGTTCGTCGGCGCCTCGTTCCCCCCGGGCCGAGTCGCGTGGACGACACCTCTGCCGCGCAGCCGCTCCCCACGGCCGCGCGGCTTTTTCATGCGTATTCCGTGGACTCGCGGCGCGTTGAAAGGACGACGTCACCGGTCCGGTCCTGAGTGAGTCCATGCGTGAATGAAGCCCGCATTCCTTGGTGCAGCCTTGCACCATTGCGCGCTTGAAATCGGCGACGGCCGGGCGCAGATCGGACGCTCGAAACCGGAGAAGACCATGCGCACCTACGAGAAGAATCCCGACGTCATTTCGACGCTGAGCCCCGAGCAGTACCGCGTGACGCAGCAGAACGGCACCGAGCGTCCCGGCACCGGCGCGCTGCTCTCCAACAAGGAGCCGGGTATCTATGTCGACATCGTCTCGGGCGAACCGCTGTTTGCCTCGTCGGACAAGTTCGAATCGGGCTGCGGTTGGCCGAGTTTCACCAAGCCGATCGAGCCGGCGAACGTGAATGAGCTGAAGGATTCGACGCTCGGGATGACGCGTATCGAAGTGCGTTCCGCCAATGGCGACAGCCACCTCGGGCACGTGTTCGACGACGGTCCACGCGATCGCGGTGGCCTGCGTTATTGCATCAATTCCGCATCGCTGCGCTTCGTTGCGCGCGATGCGATGGACGCCGAAGGCTACGGCGCGTATCTCGACCAGGTGGAGGACATTCGATGAGCAACGAACGCGCGGTACTCGCTGGCGGCTGTTTCTGGGGCATGCAGGATCTGATCCGACGTCGTGATGGCGTGGTGTCGACTCGCGTCGGCTACACCGGCGGCGAGGTGAAGAATGCGACCTATCGCAATCACGGCACGCACGCCGAGGCGATCGAGATCACGTTCGATCCGGCGAAAGTCAGCTATCGCGAACTGCTGGAACTGTTCTTCCAGATCCACGATCCCAGCACGAAAAATCGCCAGGGCAACGACCTCGGTGCCAGCTATCGCTCGGCAATCTTCTACACAAGCGACGAGCAGAAGCAGGTGGCAGTGGACACGATCGCCGATGTCGATGCGTCCGGCTTGTGGCCGGGAAAGGTGGTCACGGAAGTGGTCCCGGAATCCGATTTCTGGGTGGCCGAAGCGGAGCACCAGGATTATCTGGAGCACTTCCCGACCGGCTACACCTGCCATTTCCCGCGACCGGACTGGAAGCTTCCCGCGCGCACTGCAAGCACCACTGCGAAGGCCTGATGGGCTGACTGTCGGCCGGACGCGCGATCCGCGGCCGGCCTCTTGCGTCGCAAGGGCGCAGAGCTGCCGGCCGACCCTTGGTCGTCCAGCCTTGTATTGTGGATTTGCCTGAGTCGCCCTCGGGCAAAGGGTGGGCGGATGCCGTCCAGCCTTGGTTGCTAGACCGCTCCGTAGATGGTGCAGCGCCCACCCGGTT
>NZ_JBDSWZ010000167.1:0-10551 GCF_039926425.1 Dokdonella sp. | reverse complement strand
TCGGCCAATGCGGCAACGCGAGGAAACGCCGCATGCTCGACCATTGCCGTGGTTCGCATGTGCTCGGTCCACAGGTTCGCCTGGGCACCCAGAACATGGCGCGCAGAGACCGCATCCATTGCGCGAGGCAACGGCTCGAAGGCGTAGATGTCGGCAAGCGTTCGCACGTCGGGTCGACCCGAGGGTTCGCCCGCCCCATTCGCTTGCAGATGATCGAGATAGAGATCCGGTGACGGCGCCATCACGACGTCATGCCCCTTCCCTGCCGCCTCGATGCCACCTTTGGCGCCGCGCCACGACATCACCGTCGCCGACGTTGGAACATCGCCTTCGAGGATTTCGTCCCAGCCGATCAGCCGACGTCCGCGTGCGGCAAGATGCGATTGGAGGCGACCGATGAACCAGCCCTGCAGCGCGTCCTCATTCGGAACACCGAGTTCGTGCATGCGCGCTTGCACGTGTGCGGATGCTTTCCACTGATCCTTCACCGCCTCGTCGCCGCCGACGTGGATATACGTGCCGGGGAACAGATCCATCACCTCGTCGAGGACATGGCCCATGAACTCCAGCGTGGCGTCGTCCGGATTGAGAATGTAGCGGTGCACGCCCCAGTCCGGCGACACGACCGGCGTGTCGCCCGCGCTGCCGAGTTCGGGATACGCGGCGATCGCCGCCTGCATGTGACCGGGCATGTCGATTTCGGGAACGATGGTGACGTACCGCTCGGCAGCGTAAAGCACGATGTCCCGGATCTGCGCCTTCGTGTAGAAACCGCCGTAGCGCACCGGCTGTCCAATTGCGTCGGTCCCGGCGGCGCCCGCCGGACGACGCCACGCACCCACGCCGGTCAGCCGTGGATAGCGTGCGATCTCGATGCGCCAGCCTTGATCGTCGGTCAGATGCCAGTGGAACGTGTTGATCTTCGCCAGCGACAACTCGTCGATGAAGTGCTTGATGAATTGCGGCGACTGGAAATGCCGCGCGGAGTCGAGCATGACGCCGCGCCACGGAAGGCGTGGGTGATCGCTGATCGCGATCTGCGGGATGTCGATGAACGTCACCTGCGCACTGTCCTGCGTGAGCAGCTGCCACAGCGTGACGCTGCCGTAGAACAGTCCACGCGGATCGCGCGCGGCGACGTGGATGGATTCTGCGTCGACGCGCAGGTCGTAGCCTTCGCCGGAGGGCAACTGCGCGTTGTCGGGGTCGAGCGTGAAGACGATGCCGCGTTTCGAGGCCGCACGGTGTGCGGAAAGTTGCTCATCCAGACGAATACCGCGCGCTGCTTCCAGCCGCTCGGCGAACCGGCGCGCGATTCCTGCGGCTTGCGGGTCGGTCGAATCGACGATCAGCGCTGCGTGCGCGTGCAGAGTGAAATGGCCTGGACGCAAGTTGACGACAGCCGGCTCGGGAATCAGCGACAGCGGGCGCGATGGAATGCTGACAAGCCGTTCGGCCGCGCAGCTGGTGAGCGCGGCGCCAACGACGACGACCGCCATCATCCGAAGCATCGCGGTCGTTGTCAGGGGGATCGGATTACGAGCCATCGCATCGACTCCACGCAAGGCGCGTGCCCGAGCACGACGCGACGATCATGCAGTGCGGCGCGCAAACAAAACAGCGGGTCCGGAGCTGCCCGGACCCGCAACGAACATCGCTGTCTGAGGGCGACGTCAGAAATCGTAATGCAGGGTGGCCATGTAGCGTCTGCCACTCGAATACTTGCCCGCGATCAGGTCCTTGTTGCCAAGGTATTGCAGGTAGGTTTCATCGAGCAGGTTCATTGCGTTGACGTTGACCGAGAACTGATTCGTGAAGTGCCAGCTCGCCGACGCGTCGAGTTCGCGATACGCCGCAACCGACGCCGGTGGTGAACCGGCAACGTAGCCGCCTGCGAGGTAGTGACTACGCCAGCCATACGTGAGGCGCGCACTGAACGGACCCTTTTCGTAATACGGGCTCAAGTTGATCGCGTTCTTCGAGTTGTACGGAAGATCCGTTCCGGACGCGGTGGTGCCGTCAGCGAGCGTGTAGTTCGCAAACATGCCGAAACCGGTATCGCCGAACGGCTGCTGGTAGCTCAACGTGAGACCCTTCACCTTCGCACGGCCGCCGTCGAGTGGACGCAGTACGCTGTAATCGCAGAACCCTTCGACATCGCAATTTCCGAGATGTCCGTCCACGAAAATGCGCTGGTAGCCGGCGGGATCGGTGGTGCGCTGCGAGTTGAACTGGCGTTCGATGTGCGAGTCGGTGGTGATGTAGTTGGAGATGTTCTTGTAGAACACCGACGCGGCAAGCACCGACTGCTCGGCAAAGTACCACTCGACCGACAGATCGAAGTTGACCGACTTGTACGGATCGAGATTCGCGTTGCCACCCGATCCGGTCAGCACGGTGTCATTGAGGAACGTGTTGTGCACTTCCTGGTTGTACGGCGCCCATGCGATGACTTCCGCCACCGCGCCTCGCAGCACGACATCGCTGGAAAGGTCATACGCGATGTTGAACGACGGAAGCGTATTGTTGTGCGACACGTTCGCGGTCTGGTAGCTGCCTTCCGGCGCCGGATAGGTCGGCACACCGCTGTAGCTGTAGCCCGAACTCTCGATCTCGGTGTGCACGAAGCGCAGGCCGAAGTTGCCGTGCAGCGCGTCGGTGCCGAAGTTGAGCTGCGCGTAGCCGGCCTGGGATTTCTGGCTGATCGCGTAGCTGTTGTTGAGGAACGACCCGGGATCGGGCGACGTGCCGAGCGGACTGCCGAGCACCCATGCGAGCACATTGTCGAAACTGGTCTGCACGTGATGACGCTGGTCGCCTGAAAAGCCGGAGAAATTCGCGAGGATGTCGGTCAGTCCGTCGAAACCGATTGTTGCGAGGTTGCCGGTACGAACGCCCCCGAAGATCGACAGCTCGCGCTCTTCGTGATGCTTCGCAACGCGAACACCGACGAGCAGCTGGTTGATGAAGCCCTGGAAGTCCTTCGAGAAATCCAGCTGGCCGTACGTATCCTTCGCGGTCGCGGGCCACTGCGCGTAGTTGCCGCCCCAGCCCCCGCCCGGCGTGTCGCCATCGTGCCAGTTGGCCGGATCCGCTGCCGCCGACGGGTTGTCGAACGTGATGCCGCGGCGGATGTCCCAGCTGTAGCCGCCGTTGTAGTAGGGCTCGATGAAGGCCTGCGAATTGTCGGTGTTGTCGGACTTGCTCTGTCCGATCTGGCCCGACAGTCCCCAGCCGTCACCCTTGTACGTTCCAGTGAGATCGAGTCCTTTGGTGGTCACGGTCGAGATGCGCACCTGATTGTCGAGATAGGTGTTGACCGGACCGTTGCCCCCATTCCCGGTCAACCCGGCACAGCCCGGATCGTCGTTGCCACAGGAATGACCGCCGGTGATGATCCCGCCGGGGCCCGGTGTCAGGCTGGTGATGTTCTGCGGAGTCTGGGTGGTGAAGCCATACATCGACTGGTTGAAGTTGTTGAACTTCTCGCGGACATAGAGGCCGCGAACATCCAGCTCGAACTCGTCGGTCGGCTTCCACTGCATGTTGAGCGTTGCGCTGTTGCGCTTGCGCGTCTGCTGGAAATACGCCGCGTTGATTTCCTGCGGCACCAGCGCATTCGGATCGAGAGCGCCCGACGCGATCCCGGCAGCGACCGCGGGACTCCCCGCCGCAAGACTCGACACCGGGCTGTAGCCGAAGATTTCCTCACCCTGGCGATCGACTTTTTCCTCGTAGTGCTGGCCGGAAATTGCGAAGCCGAACGTGCCTTCCGGATTTTTCCAGCTGTAGAGGATCGACGCGTTCGGCTTGGTCGCATCCGACTGGTCGCCGTAGTTTGCGCCGACCGACGCGCTCAGCGTGTTGACGTCGAGATCGAGCGGCTGGCGCGTGTGCATGATGATGGTGCCGCCGATGCTCCCTTCCGGCAGACGCGCTTCCGGGCTCTTGTACACCTCCAGCTTGCCGAGGATTTCCGGCGCGAGCAGCGTGTAGTCGAATCCGCGGTTCGGCTGTTCGCCATACAGCCAGGTCGTCTGTGCGACCGGATGACCGTCGAGGAACGTCAGATTGAGGCTGGGATCGGTGCCGTTGATGCTGACGCGTTCGCCCTGCCCGAAGCGCCGGTCGATCGTCACGCCCGGAATCTGCGACATCGCCTCGGCAACGTTCGTGCTCGGAAATTTGCCGATGTCCTCGGCGGTGATCGCATCGACGACTGCATTCGCCTCGCGCTTGGTTTCCAGCGAGCGCTTGAGGCTCTCGCGGATGCCATGCACGACCACCGTCTCCATTTCCTGACCTTCCGGCTGCGACGCATCCGCGACGGTGACTGCAGGACTGCCTGGCGTACTTGCTCCCTGGTCCGCATTGCTGGAGCCATCAGCGGCGTGTGCCGTTCCGGCAAACGCGAGCACGGCCAGGATGCTTGCCGAAAGAATGGTTCTTGGGTACTTCATGGTGTTCCCCCTCCTCGTCTCATGGTCTGGGTTCGCTCAAGCGCCGCTCGCCCGCTGGTGTGGATCCATCGTGAGTGCAACTCCGTTCCCCGCGGACCCATCGGTCTGCGAACCGCGGGGGGACTTCAAATCGCGACCGAAATACCAGCTGGCGGCGCCAATGACGCCCAGCTGCGCATGGTCGATCAGGCGAACGGGTATGCGCAGGAGCGCTTCCCGCATCGTGCCCTTGTCGAGAAAACGCGCGACGAACGTGCTGCCGATCAGCAGTTCCTTCATCTGTGGCAACACGCCGCCGGCGAGATAAATCCCGCCACGCGCGCCGTACAGCAACGCAAGATCGCCAAGCACGCTGCCGAACCAGCCACAGAACACGTCGACGGTTTCCACCGCGAACGGATCGCTGCGTGCAAGCGCTGCGGCACTGATCTGCGCCGGCGTCAGGACACGCGGCTGCGTGCCGCGGACAGTGCGCACGGCGGCGTCGAGGTTCACCAGGCCGGTACCGGACAACACGTGCTCGATCATCACGCGCGCACCGCGGCTGCGCAGCTCGCGCAGCACGTCCATCTCGAAATCGGAATCGGGTGCGAGGGTTGCGTGGCCGGCTTCGGTGGCCAGAATGATCGCGCCGCCATGATGCGGAATCCGCACGGCGGCGCCGAGGCCGGTGCCGGGACCCACCACGAGCACGGGGCCCTGCTGCAGGGCTTCCGGGCCGCACAACAGAAACGAATCGCCAACGTCGACATGTCCGACGGCATGGGCCACCGCTTCGAAATCGTTGACGATCGCCAGTTCGTGCACATCGAGCGCGGAGCGGATCGCCGAAATCGACACCGACCAGGGGAGATTCCGGTTGACGACCGCGTCATCGATCACGACGCCGGCGATTGCGAGAGCAACCGTCGCGATCGGTCCCTGCACGTCCCTGTTGCGAAAGTCTTCGATGATCGCCGCAAGGCTCGGGAAGTCGGCGCAGGCGTATTTGCGATAGTGGCGGATCGAGAACGAAGACGTGCCGTCCCGTGCCGCTTCAATCAGCGCAACGCGCGCATGGGTGCCACCGACATCGGCTGCGACGAACACGCCGCCTGCTGTGCTGGATGGCCCTTGATGGCGGCTGTTGTTCACCCGACTCCCCGTTGCCCGCATCGTCTGCCAGCTGCCGGGGGAACACCGCCCGGGCTCTGGTGCGGCGGAGTCTCTGCGTAGGTGACAACGTTGTCAATACGCGTTGCGGAATGATGACAAAGGGGCCTCCAACCTTGCCATCAACAGTGCTGAGGGACCTCGCACATTGCACGAAGATGCCTATATCATGGGGAATCGCCGGGAATGTCGCTCGTGGGGACCGGCCAATGACAACGTTAACCCGCATTGCCCGAATCCGGTCGGCCCATCGTGCCGGCCGGCGAAGATGATCCATCTGGAGAATGCCGATGCATGCCACCGTTGCCGCGTCCACACCACGGGATGTCCGCTCGCCGATGCTCATCATCGGGTTGCTGTTTTTCATCTTCGGATTCGTCACGTGGATGAATGGTCCGCTGATCCAGTTTGTCGAACTCGCGTTTGAACTCGACACGGTCAACGCATTTCTCGTGCTGATGGTTTTCTATCTCTCGTACTTCTTCCTCGCGCTGCCCGCCGCCGCATTCCTTCGCCGCAGCGGAATGAAACGCGGCATGGCAGTGGGCTTGCTCGTGATGGCAGCGGGCGCGATCGTGTTCGGTGAATTCGCGGTGCGCCGCTGGTACCCCGGCGCACTGGGCGGACTCTTCATGATCGGCGCCGGGCTCGCGCTGCTGCAGACCGCGGCGAATCCGTACATCAGCATCCTCGGGCCGATCGAGAGCGCTGCGCAGCGCATCGCGTTCATGGGCATCTGCAACAAGGTGGCCGGCATCCTGGCACCACTGCTGCTCGGCATCCTGGTGATGCATGGGCTCGGCGATCTCAGGTCGCAGGTGCAGGCTGCCGACGCACCCACGCGCGCCGCGCTCCTTGACGCCTTCGCAGCGCGCATCCACATGCCGTACCTGGTGATGGCAGCAATCCTTGGAGTGCTCGGAATCTGGATCGCACGGTCGCCGTTGCCGGAAATCCACTCCTCCGAAGCGAACAGCGCCGTCGGCAACGGACGACGCAGTGACGCCACCATCTTCGCGTTCCCGCACCTGTGGCTCGGCGCGGTGTGCCTGTTCGTCTACGTCGGGGTCGAGGTGATGGCGGGCGATGCGATCGGCACCTACGGCCGCGGTTTCGGGCTGCCTCCCGACGAAACGAAATTCTTCACCTCCTTCACGCTGACCGCGATGCTGATCGGCTATGTCGCCGGCCTGATCGCGATTCCCCGTTTCATCTCCCAATCACGCTATCTCGCGATGTCGGCAGTCCTCGGCGTCGCGCTCGCGATCGGTGCGTTCCTGACAACAGGCTATGTTTCGGTCGGCTTCGTCGCCGCACTTGGCTTCGCCAACGCGATGATGTGGCCGGCGATCTTCCCGCTGGCGATCGCCGGACTTGGACGCCTGACCGAAACCGGATCGGCACTGCTGATCATGGGCATCGCCGGTGGTGCGATCCTGCCGCAGAGTTTTGCGCTGCTGCGCGAACACCACGATTTCCAGCTCGCGTTCGCCTGCATCGTGGTGCCGTGCTACCTCTATATTCTCTACTACGCGCTGCACGGATATCGCGCGGGCCGTGGAAGTGGCGTCTGACGACAGCGTGCTCGATCTTTCCCGCTCCTGTTTGAGGTGTAATGGCGCATGACTCCGTCAAGGCAGACCCGGTGAACCGACCGACCATCAAGGATGTCGCGAAGCGCGCGAACGTCTCGCTGAAAACCGTTTCTCGCGTGATCAACAACGAGACCTCGGTGCGCGAGGACACGCGCGAGCGCATCCAGCGTGCCATCGACGAGCTGAACTATGCTCCCGACCAGGCCGCGCGCAATCTGCGCAGCGCGACGTCGCATGCGATCGGTCTCGTTTACGACAACCCCAATCCGTACTACGTGATCAGCGTGCAGAACGGCGTGCTCGCCGCATGCCACGACCAGGGCTTCGGCCTGCAGATCCATCCCTGCGATTCGACCGTGCCCGATCTCGCCGACGAATTGCGCGACCTCGTGCGACGCACGCGCCTCGCAGGTCTGGTGCTCGCGCCGCCGATGTCCGAGCGCATGGACCTGATCCGCTACCTCGCCGACAACGGCATCAAGTTCGTGCGCATCATTTCGGCGGCAGAAGATCCCGACGACGGCTACCCATGCGTCTACGTCGACGACCGTGACGCGGCGTACGACATCACCGAACACCTGATCCAGCTCGGCCACCACCGCATCGGTTTCCTGTGGGGCGGCGCGGAGCACCGCTCGAGTCCGGAGCGTTTCAAGGGCTACGAGAGCGCGCTGAAAGACTATGACATTCCGCTCGACAAGAAGCTGGTCATCCCCGGCGACTACTCGTTCGACGACGGTTTTCGCGGAGCGCGGCGTCTGTTCGCATTGCGCGAGCGCCCCACCGCGATCTTCGGTTCGAACGACGAGATTGCCGCGGGCGTGCTCGCCGCGGCGAAGGCGAACGGCATCGACGTGCCATACGAGCTGTCGATCGCCGGTTTCGAAGACAGCCCGTTTTCGAAACAATCGTGGCCCGCGCTGACCACTGCAAAGCAGGCGACCGAAGACATCGCGCGCCACGCAGCCTTGCGCCTGATCGCCGAACTCAAGCCCTCCGCAAGCGGCGTCGCTCCGGTCAACCGCGGGTTCAGTCCGTCGCTGGTGATCCGCGATTCGACCGCACGCGTCGGGAAGCCGACCTCCTGATGTTTTCGCGAAGACGTCCGACCATGCCGCAGCCCGATCCGAAACCACGCGCTCCCGAATCCACCCGCATGTATCGGGAGGTGCTCGAGTCGGCCTCGGTCATCACCCATCAGCTCGACGCGAATCGGGACGTGATGCACGATCTCGCCACGTCGTTGATCCGCCGTCCACCGCGTCTGATTGCCACCGGCGCACGCGGCAGTTCGGACAATGCGGCGACATTCGCCAAGTACCTGTTCGAGACGCGGCTGGGAGTCACCACGACGTCCGCGGCGCCGTCGGTGCAATCGATCTACGCAGCGTCGCAGGACCTTGAAGGGGCGTTGTTCCTTGCCATCTCGCAATCGGGCAAGAGTCCCGATCTGGTCGACCAGGCCGACGCGGCGAAGCGCGCCGGCGCGCGGGTCGTCGCGATGGTCAACGTCGAAGGATCGCCGCTCGCGCACACCGCCGACTTCGTGATTCCGTTGCGCGCCGGGCCCGAACTGAGCGTCGCTGCAACGAAGAGTTTTCTCTGCTCGATGTCCGCGCTGCTGCATCTCGCCGCGGAGTGGAGCGACGATGCGCACCTGCGAACCGCGCTGGACGACGTGCCGTCAGCGCTGGATGCCGGCTGGCCACTCGACTGGTCGTCGCTGGTCGATGGACTCGAGGATGCGCGCAACCTGTTTGTCGTCGGCCGCGGACTCGGACTTGCTGCGGCGCAGGAAGCCGCTCTGAAACTCAAGGAAACCTGCGGCCTGCATGCCGAGGCATTCAGTTCGGCCGAAGTGCAGCACGGTCCGATGGCGCTGGTCGGCGAGGATTTCCCTGTGCTGTTCTTCGTGCAGGACGACGACACGCGCGAAGGCACGCTGGAGGTCGCCGCAAAATTCCGCGCACGCGGAGCGCGAGTCTGGGTTGCAGGGCAGGCGTCGGGTATCGGCACCCTTCCACTCGCCGCCCGACTGGATCCCGCGTGCGCGCCGCTGGTCGCGGTGCATCGATGCTACGGCGCGATCAACGCGTTGTCGGTTCGGCGCGGGCGCGATCCCGACGCGCCGCCACACCTGCGCAAGGTCACCGAGACGATCTGATGCGCACCGCGTTCGTCAATGGCGTCGTGTTGACCCTGGCAGGATTTCGCGACGACGTTGCGGTGATCGTCGATGGTGATCGCATCGACGACGCCATCGACGCCGACGATGCGCGCCTGCGCGACATCGAACGGGTCGATCTCGGCGGCCACACGCTCCTCCCCGGCTTCATCGACGTCCAGGTCAACGGGGGCGGTGGCGTCCTGTTCAACGATGTGCCGACCGTCGACACGATCCGCGCGATTGGCGAAGCGCATCGCCGCTTCGGAACGACCGGTTTCCTGCCCACACTGATCAGCGACGACGCGGACGTGATGCGTGCGGCGATCGCCGCCGTCGATGCCGCGATCGCGCAGCGCGTTCCGGGTGTGCTCGGCATCCACATCGAAGGGCCTTACATCGCGCCCACTCGACGCGGTGCGCACGATGCGAACAAGTTCCGCGCCCTCGACGACGCCGAACTCGATCTGGTGTGTTCGCTCCGCCATGGAAAGACAGTGCTGACGCTGGCCCCCGAATGTGTGCCCCCCGGGCGCATTCGCGAACTCGTCGCGCGTGGCGTGATCGTCTGTGCCGGCCATACGGCAGCGGATTACGCGCAGACACGCGCCGCACTCGATGCGGGTGTTCGCGGCTTTACGCACCTGTTCAACGCGATGACACCGTTGCAGGGTCGCGAACCCGGCGTGGTCGGTGCTGCTCTCGAGGATCCCGACAGCTGGTGCGGCATCATCGTCGACGGTTTCCATGTACACCCCTCGTCGCTGCGTGTTGCGCTTGCCGCGAAGGCCAGTGGCAAGCTGATGCTCGTCACCGATGCGATGCCGCCGGTGGGCGCGCATTCCGAGACCTACATGCTGGCGGGCGTGCCGATCACCTGTCGCGACGGCCGCTGCGAGACACCCGACGGCGTGCTCGCCGGATCCGCTCTCGACATGGCCGGCGCGGTGCGCAACACGGTGAATGCACTCGGTATCCCGCTTGACGAAGCCGGGCGGATGGCCTCGACGTATCCCGCCGATTTTCTCGGGCTGTCGCACGATGTTGGCCATGTTGCAAAGGGACGGCGTGCAGACCTCGTCGTGTTCGACAGGACCCTGCATGTCGTTCGCACCTGCATCGGCGGCGCGTGGTCTCCACTGTAGGGATGGCAACGCGATGCGGCCCAGCCGCGATCCGT
>NZ_JBDSWZ010000166.1:0-42844 GCF_039926425.1 Dokdonella sp. | reverse complement strand
CGTTCGATGCGGTGGTGATCGGCGGCGCCGTGCATGCGCTGCCGGAACGCGCGCGCCAGTGGGTCAAGCCCGGCGGCCGCCTGTTTGCAATCGTCGGCGATTCGCCGGCAATGCAGGCGATTCTGTATACCCGCGTCGACGCCACCCACTGGCAGCACGAAAGCCTGTTCGAAACCGACGTGCCTTACCTTCTGCACGCCGAACCGCCCCGCCGCTTTGCGCTTTGAGCGCGAACCGGCCTGCACACCTTCATCTTTCGAGGAACACCCGATGATCCGTCTCCGATTCCTGCCGCTGGCGCTCTCGCTGGCGATTGGTGTTCCCGCTGCTCACGCCGATGATCTCCTGCAGGTCTACCAGGAGGCACGTGCGTCGGATCCGACGCTGTCGAGCGCCGAAGCGACCAAGCTCGCCACCGACGAATACGTCGACCAGTCGCGCTCCGCATTGTTGCCGCAGATTGCGGCAAGTCTCGATTTCACGCAGTCGCGCGGAGGCGAGGACGGCCAGACGTTCATCAGCGATCCGCGCTTCCCGAATGATCCCAATGCGGCGCCCATCTCGGTCAACGGAACGACCAACACGATTTACAGCCGATCGACCAACGCGACGCTGCAGCAAAGCATCCTCGACATCAGTCGCTGGACCGCGCTGAAATCGAGCCGTTACACCGCCGAAGCGGGCGCAGCGACTTACGACGCCGCGCAACAGGCGCTGCTCGTGCGTGTGGCGACCGCGTATTTCAATGTTCTCACTAGCGACGATGCGCTGAAGTTCGCCGACGCCAATGAAAAGGCGCTCGGTAGGCAGCTCGAACAGGCGCAGCAGCGCTTCGAAGTCGGACTTGCGGCCATCACCGATGTCAACGATGCAAAAGCGCAGCACGACCAGGCGGTTGCCAGCGTCATCAACAACCGCAATGCGCTCGACCAGGCGCGCGAGGCGGTGCGACAGCTCACCAACAAGGAGCCGGGCGACTTCCACAAGCTGCGGGACAATCTGCCACTCGACCACCCGACACCCGATGATCCGGCGGCGTGGGTGGACGTCGCGTTGAAACAGAATCCAAACCTGAGCTCGGCGTCGTTCCAGGTTGATGCGGCCAACGCGAACATCAACACCGCACGATCGGGACACCTTCCGACGATCACCGGCCAGGTCAGCTACGGCCGTTCGGCCAGTTGGGGCGATTCGCGCCTCGGTGGCGTCGGAGATTTCCCCAATTTCAGCGGCGATCCGAAATACGGCAGCTCGATCTCGGTGACGCTCAGTGTGCCGATCTTCACCGGCGGATACACGCAGTCGCGCGTTCGCCAGGCCGTCTACAACCGCGATTTCGCACAGGACCAGTTCGAGTACAACCGTCGCCTGGTCGAGGCGACCACGCGCAACAACTTCCGTTCGGTCCTCGCCGGCGCGAGCGCCGTCGAAGCGACCAAGGCCGCGGTGGTGTCCGCGCAGAGTTCGGTGGAAGCGACGCAGGCTGGCTACGAAGTGGGCACCCGCACCATCGTCGACGTGCTGATCAGTCAGCAGACGCTGCTGCAGGCGCAGAGTTCGTATTCGTCGGCGCGACACACCTTCGTGCTCAGCGGTCTGCTCCTGAAGCAGGCGGCGGGCGTGATCGAGGTCAAGGATCTCGAAGCGATCAACGCGCTGCTCGAGTAGGAAAGCGATCCGGAATTCGGAATCTGGCGCAACGACGTGCCGGATTCCGAATCCCGATCGATGTGCTCAAGGCTTCGCAGCCAGAACGTCGCGGACGATCTCCATCGTCCGGTCCACGGCTCCGCGTTCGCGCGCCATCACCCGGAGCGCGGCTTCGCCCATGCTTCGGCGCTCCACTTCGCGTGACAGCAGCCGCACGACCGTTGGACCCAGCGCGTCCGCATCGGCAATGCGCAGCGCAGCGCCTGCGTTGATCAGATCCTCGGTGACTTCCTCGAAATTGAAGGTCTGCGGACCGACGATCACCGGTCGCTCCAGCGCAGCCGGTTCGAGCAGATTGTGTCCGCCGACGGGTACGAGGCTGCCGCCGACGAACGCGACATCGGCCGCTGCGTAGAATTCGATCAGCTCCCCCATGGAATCGATCACGAAACACTGGCATGCCGGTTCGGCGCCACTGTTTTCGCTGCGCGTCTCGGTGCGGAATCCATACGCGCGACACGCCGCGACGATTGGCTTGAAGCGCTCCGGATGGCGCGGTGCGATCAGCACCAGCGCATCCGGGAAACGACGCATCACTTCGGCGTGTGCCTTCAGCACGAGCAATTCCTCGCCCTCGTGCGTGCTCGCGGCAATCCACACCGGCCGCCCGCCACCAGCCGCCGCACGGAATGCCAGACCACGCTCGCGAACACCGGTCGGCACCGTCATGTCGAACTTGAGATTGCCGACGATTGCCAGCCGCGGTTCTGCCGCGCCGAGCGTGCGCAGTCGGTCGCCATCGGACGCGGACTGTGCGGCGACGAAACTGGCGCAACGAATTGCGCGACGGGCCAGCGGCTGGATCGGCCAGTAGCCGCGCAATGACTTCTCCGACAGCCGCGCGTTCGCGATCACGATCGAAATGCCGCGTTCTGCGCACGTCATGAAGAGGTTTGGCCAGATCTCGGTTTCCATGATCACCGCGAGCCGCGGTCGAACACGACCGAGGAACCGCTTCACGGCGGTCGTGAGGTCGTACGGCAGGTAGACGTGGAACACCCGATCGCCGAACAGCTGCAGAACGCGGTCCGAACCGGTCGGCGTCACCGTGGTGATCACGAACTGCGACTCGCCGTAGCGACGCATCAGTGCTTCGATCAGCGGAACAGCTGCGTTGACCTCGCCAAGCGACACCGCGTGGACCCAGATGCTGTCGTGGATGCCCGGATCGGGGAAGAAGCCGAACCGCTCGCGCCAGCGCGCGAAATAGCCGTGGTATTTGAATCCGCGGGCCGCCAGCCGGTACAGCACGAAAGGCGTGAGCAGGTACAGGGTCAGCGTGTAGATGAAGCGCTGGAACACGGCGGCCCTGGGCACGGGGAGTTGGCGAGTATAGCTTTTGGAGCCCGCAGCGTCGTGACGCGGATCGGCTTGGCCGATGACAAATCCGGATCGCGAAGGCCACGAGGACAGAGGGCGACTCGACCTTCTCGTCGTGTTTTTTCGCGGTCGAGGCATTTGTCTCGCTGCGAGCGGCGCGTCGCTCCAACGGCCGGCGGACCGACGTCATCGGCCATAATCGATCAATGCAACAGCCGCCACCGCCGTTTCGTTCCAACCTGCTCGCTCCGCGCCATTGGCTCGCATGGCTTGGGCTCGGTGTCATCGCGCTCGTCGCGCAGCTGCCGTACCGATGGCTTCTGGCGCTCGGACGTTTCATCGGCTGGATCGCCGAGCAGGTACTCGGCGAACGTCGCCGCGTGGCGGCGCGCAACATCGCGCTGTGTTTCCCCGAGCTCGACGAAGGCGCTCGCGCCGCCCTGTTGGCAGCCAACCTGCGCGACAGCGGCGTGATGCTGATGGAGTTCGCGCTTGCATGGATGGGCTCGGCGCGTGCGATCGGACGCATCCCGCTGACCATCGAAGGCCTCGAACACCTGACCGCCGCGCGCGAGGCAGGACACGGCGTTCTCCTCGTCGGTGCGCATTTTTCACATCTGGAATTGTGCGCACGACTGGTTTCGCAGCGCATCCGCATCGCCGGCATGTATCGCGTCCATGCCGATGCGGCGTTCGAATGGGCGATCAAGCGGTCGCGCCTGCGCTACGCCGATGCAATGTTCAGCAAGGACGAATTGCGCCAGACACTGCGCTATCTGAAAAACGGTGGGACGGTCTGGTACGCACCCGACCAGGACATGCGCGGAAAGGACGTCGTGTTCGCTCCTTTCTTCGGTGTCGCCGCCGCGACAATCACCGCAACCCATCACCTCGCCCGCCTTTCCGGGGCAAAAGTGATGCCGTTCTTCCACCGACGCCTCGAACACGGGGGATACGCGATCCGGCTCGAGCCGCCGCTCGGGAATTTCCCCACGTCGAACCCGGTTGCCGACACGTCACGCATCAATGCAGTCATCGAACGGATGGTGCGCGAAGCACCGACCCAGTACCTTTGGCTGCACAAGCGGTTCAAGACCCGCCCGCCGGGGGAAGCGGAGGTCTACGGCTGACGCGCGCCTGCCTGCGCGGGCACCGCACCGGTCTTGCCGAACGCGTTCGATCGTCCAGATCGAACGAGGCCGCCCAAGGGGAAATGCATGAATTTTCTGATCGTCGTCGCCTGTTGCTTCGCCGGGCTCATCATCGGTGGAATGTCCGGGGGCGATGGAGCCGTAGCCGTCGGTTTCTTTTTCGGACTCGCAAGTGGGCTGGTGCTGCTGCGGCTGCGCGCAATCTCCGATCGCGTCGATGCGCTGTCGCGAGAACTGGAACTGCTGCGGATCACGCGTCGGCTTCCCCCCGCCGTCGACGAACGCGCGCGTGAACCGGCGCCGGTGTCGGCACCGGCTGCGCCCGCCGTGCCGCAATCGGACGAGGCCGCTGCCACCCTCGATCCGCAGCTCGACGCGTTGGTCGCACCCCCACCGCCTCCACTGCCGATGGTGGAGCGGGCCGAGCCACGACCGCCCGCCGTTCGTCGGCCGGCCGAGCCCGATGTATTCGCCAAGGCCATCAATTGGATCTCGCGCTGGTTCAGCGAAGGCAACGTGCCGGTCAAGGTCGGCATGCTGGTGCTGTTCGCGGGGGTCGCCGCGCTGCTCAAGTACGCATCCGACGAAGGCTGGCTCCATCTTCCGATCGAACTGCGACTCGCAGCCATCACGCTTGCTGCAATCGCCGCACTCGCGTTCGGGTGGCACGTGCGCGAACGCAAGCGCAGCTTCGCGCTGGCGCTGCAGGGCGGGGCAATCGGCATTCTGCTGCTCACCGTGTTCGCCGCGTTCCGTGTGTACGACCTGATCCCCGCCGGTGGTGCATTCGCGCTGATGCTCGTGCTGGTCGCCGGCGCTGGCGTGATCGCCGTCATGCAGGATGCCCTCGCGCTCGCCGTGCTCGGCATCCTCGCCGGCTTTGCCGCGCCGATCCTGCTCTCCACCGGCAGCGGCGATCACGTGACGCTGTTTTCGTACTACGCGTTGCTCAACCTCGCGATTTTCGCAATCGCGTGGGTGCGTTCCTGGCGCGCACTCAACCTGCTCGGGTTCGTTTTCACGTTCGCGATTGGCACGGCGTGGGGCGTGTTGCGGTACCAACCGGGTCTTTTCTCGAGCACCGAACCGTTCCTGTTGCTGTACTTCGCGATCTATCTCGCGGTGCCGATTCTCTACACGCGCAAGCGCGATCCCGCGCGTCGGGATCTCGTCGATGGCACGTTGGTGTTCGGCAATCCTCTGGTCGCGTTCGCGCTGCACGCCGGCTTGCTCGAAGGCGCACGCATGCCCCTCGCCTATTCGGCACTGGGGCTTGCAGCAATCTACGTCGCACTGGCAGCGTGGCTGATGCCGCGCGAGCGCATGCGCGTTCTCGGGGAATCATTTGCCGTGCTCGGAATCGGTTTCGCGACGCTCGCGGTTCCGTTGGCACTCAGCGCACGTGCAACAGCGTCCACATTCGCGCTCGAGGGCGCAGCGCTGGTCTGGCTGGGCTTGCGCGAAGGGCGTCGTCTGCCGCAACTCAGTGGACTCGGCTTGCAGGCGTTGGCGGCCGCTGCATTCGTGATTGCGTCCATATTCTCCATCGGAGGCGGCGAGGCGAATCCGCTCGCCAACAGCGCCTTCATCAGCGCGCTGCTCGTTGCGCTCGCCGGCTTCGCGAGCGCATGGCTGTACCGACGAGCTCGACGTGCACGTCCGCTCGATCTGCTGTTGTACCTGTGGGCGCTTGCGTGGTGGACCGGTGCGGGGTTGCACGAGATCGACCGGTTCGTCGCATCCACGTGGCAACTGCACGCGACGCTCGGTTTCTCGGCCGTCAGCGCCGCGCTCGCCGGCTACGCCGCGTTCCGCACGCGCGCGTCGGCGCCCGCGTGGACAGCCGCGGCGGGCCTCGCATTCGGGATTCTCATCGTGTTCGCCTTCGGCGCCAGCGATGTTCGTCCGTTCGCCGGTTGGGGGCTCGCCGCGTTTGCCGCCTACGCGGTATTCGGATTTACCGCACTGAGCGCGTTGCGCGACATGCCCGATGCGGCGCCCGCGGTCGCGCACATCGGCTGGCTGTGGACGTGGACGTTCGCGATCGCACTTGTGTTGTCTCAGCTCGCCGGCGATGCACACCTCGGCAACGGCTGGTCCGCCGCATTCCTTGCGCTGCCAGTCGCCGCCGCATGGGCGCTCACACTGCTGTGGCCGATGGCGCTCGCGCTTCCACTCGCGTCGCGATTCGAAAGCTATCGCTCCCCGCTGCTGCTGTCCCAGGCCATCGTCGCCGGCGTGGGCTTCATCGGCTTGCTGTGGCATTCCGGCGACAGCGCGCCGCTGCCGTTCCTGCCCCTCATCAACCCGGTCGAACTGATGCAATTGGGCCTGCTCGCAGGCGCTGCGCGCCGGTTGTCGGATCCCCACGCTCCCGCGCCGCTCGCGCAGCCGCGTGTCGCACTGCTCGCGGCCGCGGCCTTCGCGTTCGTCACCGCAGCGACCCTTCGCTCGACCCATCATCTCGGAGGTGTCCCATGGGATGCGCAACTGTGGGAATCGAACCTCGCGCAAACCGCGTTGACCATGGTCTGGAGCGTGCTCGGCGTCGTCGGGTGGGTATTCGGTTCGCGTCGCGGGCAGCGTTCGCTGTGGCTGGCCGGTGCGATCCTGATGGGCGTCGTGTTGGTCAAGCTGTTGCTGGTCGACCGCACCCATCTCGGCAATCTGTTCGGTATCGTCTCGTTCATCGCGTACGGATTGCTGTGCACGGTCATCGGCTATTTCGCGCCCGCACCGCCGCGTGAACCGACCACGGGAGCAACCGCATGAACGCGGGCCTGCGCTGGACGCTCGCGCTCACGTGCGCTGTCATCTCGCCCGTGCGCGCGGCCACGCCAGCAGACTTTGCGTGGACGTTTTCGATCGAGACGGATGCCACGTCGCCGGCCGCCAGCGCGTGGCGCGTCGAACTCACGCCCGACGTCTACGCCTGGGTGCAAGAGAGGGATCTGCGCGACATCGAGGTGTTCAATGCCGCAGGCGTCGCCGTGCCGATTGGCCGATGGCAGCCGGAGCCCGCATTCGTCACGCGCGAGCAGACGGTCGTGTTGCCCGTGCTGGCGTTGCCCGCCTCGGCTCCACGTGCGTCGACCAGCGATCTGCGACTGGTCATTGATCGCGACGCAGACGGCCGGCTGCGCCGGATCGATGCCGGCGAGCAAGCTCGGGCAGACACCGGTGTCCCGCCAAGGGACTGGCTGCTCGATGCGAGCCGGTTCGATCTCCCGATCGACCGACTGGCGCTCACGTGGAGCGCGCCTGCATCCGGCGTGGTCGCGCGTTTCAGCATCGAGGCCAGCAACGATCTGCAGCAGTGGCATGCCGCTGGAGACGGCACTGTGCTCGCCCTCGAACAGGACGGTTCGCGTCTGGAGCGGCACGACATCGAGGTGTCGGGCGTGTACGCGAAGTACGTGCGACTGCATCGCCTCGACGATGGAACGCCGGTCGCTGGGCTGTCCGCGCAGGCGCACTCGTCGCGACGCAGCACCGCTGACGCGACGCGCAGCTGGCTCGATGTCCCGATCGCCAGTGGTTCCGCCAGCGCAACGCCGGTGCCGCCGGGAACAGAGCGATACGACTACGCTTTGTTGTCCGCGTTGCCGGTGGAAGTCGCGCGCATCGAGTTGGCCAACGACAACGCGCTGGCACCGCTGGTGTTCAGCGCGCGTGCGTCCGACGCGACAACCTGGAGCGAGCTTTCCCGCATCACCGCCTTTCGCCTGCGCTCGGGTGTGGAACTCCTGCGCAACGGCGACGTCGCTGTGTCGACAGCCGCACGTCTGCGCGATTTCCGCATTGAATCGAGCGTGCCCCTTGCCGCAGCGCCGCGCCTGGTGATTGCCTATCGCCCGGATACGCTGGTCTTCCTCGCCGAGGGCAGCGGCCCATACTTGCTTGCGGTCGGAAGCCTCCGCGCACACCACGCGTCGTATCCGGTTGATGCCGCGCTGGCGAGCTTGCGCGCCCGCCTTGGCAAGGAGTGGCAGCCGCCACTTGCCCGGCTCGGTGCCGGCAGCGAAAGCGGAGGGATCTCCGTACTCGCACCGTTACCACTGCCCACGCCGTGGCGCCGCTGGCTATTGTGGGGCGTCCTCGTTGCAGCAGCCGCGCTGGTCGGCGGCATCGCGGCGAAGCTGCTGCGAGGCAATCGACCCCACTAGATCATCCGCGATTGCGCACGCGTCCGCGTCACGTGGATGCGCGCGTTTCACGCAGACCGGTCAGCGGGCGTGCCGTGTGCCGCAAGCGCCGCGCAGTACAGCGCAAGCAACCACCAGAAGAGCAGCCCCCACCACGCCGAATAAAACGCAAGGTGCGTGTTCACCGGAAAGCACATCGCGACCAGCGCAAGCGCGGGTGCCAATGCGCGCGACCGTGCCGCGCCGTCCGCACGCCACCATGCACGCAAGCCCAGCCACGTGCCGATGAGCCAGAACGCCAGACCCACCACGCCGGTTTCGCTGAGCACTTCGAGCACGATCTGGTGTGCATGCGAAGCGCCGGTTTCGGTTTTCGGATCGACGAAGCGGTCTCCGGGTGCTGCGTAGGTCGGGTACGCGTAGCGAAAGCCGCGCACGCCGACACCGGTCAGCGGGTTCGCCCGGTTCATCGCGATCGCGGTTCGCCAGATGCTGAGGCGACCCGCCGACGCGTCGTCCAGCGCCGCATCGGTGCCACGCAGCGCGAGCAGACTGCGTTCGACGCGTGCGCCGAAGCGCGCAGAGTCATGCAGCGCCAGCGCACCGATCGCACCGACCACGAGCGCAAACGACACGATCACCGCAATGAAACGCAGCGGTCTGCGTGTCTCCTGCCATGCGATCACCACTCCGATCAATGCATACGACACCCAAGCGGCACGTGAGCCGGCCAGCAGGATCGGCGGAGCCAGCAACACGAATGCCAGTGCAAGGCCTTTCCAGCCGAAACGCATGCGTGCCGCAACCAGCACGAATGGCGACAGGACCGAGAGCGTCGGCCCCAGCTTGAGATTCCCCGCGCCGAAGATTCCCGAAACGCGCTCCGCTTCCGCCGGACCGCCGATGCTGTACCCGGTCGCCATCTGCACGTACGCATCGAGCGCCCATAACGACACCACCGCGGCGATCGCCCCCGTGACCGCGTTCCACACTGATGCGTCACGCAACGCCCACAGCGAGAACAACGCAAACGGAAGGAAGCGCATCGTGATGGCGACGGTGGAGCCGGTCTTGCCAGGATCGATTGCGTGCACTGCCGAGAAAAGAGCGGGGAGCCAATAGCACGCGAACAACGTCATCGCGAGGCGCAGGTCCTGATCGCGCAGCTCCAACCGCCGGCGCAACAAGAGCACGATGGCCACGATGCCGCCGATCGCCCACGGCACTTCGGCGGCGCGACCGACCGGCAGCAGCACGAGCACGGCCAGCACCAGCAGGGCGGACCACGGCATGGCGCGTGTGGAAGAGAGACTCATCATCGGCCCGCGCATTCTATCGACGCGATGGACGTCAGCGACGCACGAGATCCGCATAGAGCGAGAGCGTCGCGGCCTGCATGTCGGCCAGGCGGTAGCGCTGCAACGGCGTGATCGCCGGCGCGGCACGAAGAAGTTCGGCGGCGCGCTCGGCCAGTCGGCGCAGGTCGCCCGGCGGCACGCGCCCGGCAGGATAGAGATCACTCAACAATTCGCCGACGCCGCCGTGGTCGTACCCCAGCACCGGACGGCACAGCGACAGCGCCTCGACCACGGTGCGCCCGAAGGATTCGGGCTTGGTCGACAACTGCAGCACCAGCGACGAGATGGCATAGACGTCGCGTGCGTCATCGCGTTGTGCGCTGATCTCCATCCAGTCGGCCACGCCGAGGTCGTAAGCCAGTCGCTCCAGCTCCGTGACGTAGGCTTCGCGCCCCGGCTGCCGCGCGCCCAACAGCAGCAGGCGCGTCGGAATGCCGCGCGCCTTCAATTCTGCGACTAATGCGATGGCATCCGCATGCCCCTTCAACCGCGTTCCACGGCCGGGCAAGGTCAGCAGAGGCGCGCCGTCGAGACGAGCGAATTCCGCGAAGAACCACTCCCGCCATGAGCTGTCGGGTTGGTAGCCGAATGGAAAGTCGTCGGGATCGACGCCACGCGGGATCACCACCAGCCGCCCTGGCTGGGTTTCGCGGTAGTTGCGCAGCAGATAGTCGCGCACGGTATTGGACACGCAGATCACCCGCTCGCCGCGCGCCATGATCGCGCTGTACCACCCGGGGCTGTTCAGGCCATGTGCGGTTGTGACGAAGTGTGGCCGATTCGGCAATCCGCGCAGCGCGAGCCACCCGAGCCACGCCGGCATACGCGAGCGCGCGTGCACGATGTCGACGTGTTCATGCTTGAACAGCGCGCGTAGGGTCGGCACGCGCGCAAGACTCCGGATCGACTTGGCGCCGATCGGAAGCGTCACATGTTCACTGCCCTCGGCGAGCAGCCGCGACACCATCTGCCCCCCGCCTGACACGACCATCGACCGGTGCCCCGCCGCGACGAGTGCACGACCGACTTCCAGCGCCGAACGCTCCGCACCGCCCGCATCGAGGGCGGGAATCAGCTGGACGACAGTCAGGCGACGCTCGGCCATCGGCGAGGCGTCAGTCGATCAGGTCGAATTGCGCACCGCAATACGGACACTTCGCGTGGCCTTGCTGGTCCGCAATCGGCAGATACACCTTGGGATGCGAGTTCCACAACGACATGCCCGGCATCGGACAACTGAGCGGCAGATCGGCCCGTCTCACCGTGTAGACGTTCTGGGCGTTGGCGGGAATGAGGTTCTCCGCGGCCGGATTGGGTCGGGACATGAGGGGACTCGCGCGACAGGTCGTCCAGTTTACCAGCACGAGCCATGCCAACTGCGTCGCACAATTTCCGTGACGCGCATCTCGCTGCGTGCGCGAACCCGTCGTCCCGTGGCTGCAACCCTTCTGGCCTAGAATGCCGCCACTTCGATTGTTCAAGACAAACCGGGAGGGACAGCATGGATATCAACAAGATCATCGCGCGTGTCAAGGCGATCCTGATGACGCCGAAGACCGAATGGCCGGTGATCGCCGCAGAGCCGGCGACCGTGGCGGATCTTTACAAGAACTACATCGTGGTGCTGGCGGCCATTCCGGCGGTCGCGGGGTTCATCAAGGGCAGCATCATCGGCTACAGCCTGTTCGGAATCAGCTACCACACGCCGATCGGCGCCGGCCTCACCAGCGCGATCGTGAGCTACGCGCTGTCGCTCGGCCTGGTTTATCTGATGTCCATGGTGATCGACGGACTCGCGCCGACCTTCAATGGTCAGAAGAACCAGGTGCAGGCGCTGAAGGTGGTGGCCTATGCATACACCGCCAGTTGGGTCGCGAGCATCGGTCTGATCCTTCCGGGCATCGGCTGGCTCATCGCGCTCGCGGGGGGCATCTACAGCATCTATCTGCTGTACCTCGGACTCTCGCCGACGATGCATTCTCCAGTTGAAAAATCGGGCGGCTACACCGCCGTGAGCATCATTGTCGCCATCGTGCTGAGCTGGATCGTGATGCTCGTTGTCGGCACAATTGCTGGCACGGGCGCGATGATGAGCGGAATGAGCGGTACAACGCTCGGCAATGGCGTCGGAAGCGTGACCATCGACAAGGACAGCTCCCTCGGCAAGCTCGATGCGTGGAGCAAAAAGATGGAAGCCGCCGGCAAGCAGATGGAAACGGCGCAGAAGTCCGGCAGTGCCGATGCCCAGTCAAAGGCACTCGGCGCGGTGATGGGTGCGGCACTCGGCGGCGGCGACCAGGTGGAAGCGCTGCCGCCTGAAATGCTCAAGCCGTTCGTGCCCGACTCTCTCGCCGGCCTCAAGCGCACCGAGTATTCGGCGGAACGCAACGGCGCGATGGGCATGCAGATTTCGGAAGCCCATGCGGATTACTCCGACGGCGCAGATCGATCGTTGCGCCTTGAAGTGACGGACATGGGCAGCGCGAAGGGCCTGATGGCGATGGCCGGCTGGGCCACGGTCGAACAGGACAAGGAGACCGACCACGGGTACGACAAGACCTACAAGCAGGACGGTCGTCTCGTGCACGAACAGTGGAACAGCGAGGACAAGCGCGGCGAATACGGCATCGTGCTCGGCGACCGGTTTTCCGTGAAGGTGTCGGGTCGCGCGGAGAGCATCAACGAGATCAAGGCGGCGGTTGCAAGCATCAATCTGGCCGGGCTGGAAGCGTTGAAGAACCAGGGCGTCAAGAAAGGGTAAAACGGCGCACGCTCACGCGCGAGACGCCGCGTGTTCAAAAAATCGACGGGTTGAAGCCGGGCCGCACGCGCGACCCGGCACAGGCCAGACTCAACCCTTTGACGGGGGCTTCATTCCTTCCGCGTAGGCCTTCGAATCGATCGCCTCGCTGGTGATGTGGATCTTGATGTCATCGCTGATCATCGGCACGTACTTGCCGATTCCGAAGTCCGACCGCTTGATCGTCGTGCTCGCATCAAACCCTGCTGACGGTGCCTTGCGCATCGGATGCTCGCCGACCTTGTTGATCGTCACGTCGAGCACGACCGGCTTCGTCACGCCGTGAAGAGTCAGGTCGCCCGTCACTTTCAATTTGTCTGCAGCAGCACCCTTTTCGACCTTCGTGCTCTTGAACGTGGCGTCGGGAAACTTTGCGACGTCGAAGTACTCGTCTTTCTGCAGATGCTCGTCGAGTTTCGGCACGTTGCTGTTGACACTGGCCATCGCGATCTTGACGCTGACGTTGGACTTGGTGGGCTGAGCCTGGTCGAACTCCAGCGTGCCCTCGACGTTGCCAAATTGCGCGACCGGGTTCGAGTACCCGAAATGATTCCAGCTGAAAACCACTTGGGTGTGGCCGGGATCGAGCGTGTAGGACGCGGCGAACACCGGCGCGGTGACGAGCGCCAGCGCGGCGCTGAGGGCGAGACGACGAATCATGTGGATCTCCTTTGGGTCAATTGACGCATCAGAACAGCGGCGTTCGGAATCGGCGGTGAACGCATGAACATTGCCGGACAGACAACCTCAACCGTTGTGGAAGGTAAAGCTGGGACTCTGCAAGGGTGTGGCAGGTTGGTCAGGTCGACAAGGGGGATGCGACGGAAACATCGTTTCTTCAGGCGTAACGATCGATACGCCTCGCCCGGCGCAGGCGTGTGCATTACGCTTCGACCATGACCGACCTCGCCCGTTCCGTGCTGTGCTGGGCCATCAGCGACGGCGCTGCCGGCAACGAACGGCAGGCGCTCGCGCTGGCGCAGGCACTCGGGTTGACGCCGATCAGGCTGCGCGTCACGTTGCGCGCACCGTGGAATCTGCTCGCACCAAGACGGCTTCCGGGTGCCGCCTGGGCGATCCGCGACGAACACGGCCGACTGCTGAACGCGCCGTGGCCCGACGTTGCTATCGGTTGCGGAAGGCGCGCCGCGCTTGTCACCCGCCTGCTGCGCGAATGGAGCGACGGGCGCTGTTTCACCGTGCAGATCCTCGACCCGCGCATCGACGCCGGCGCGTTCGATCTCGTGGTGGCACCCCAGCACGATCGCGTCCCTGGCAGCAACGTGTTGCAGACGATCGGGGCGCTCAACCGCGTCGACAGCGATTTTCTCGGCAAGGCACGGTCGGATTTTTCCCGACTGTCCGAACAACCCGCGCCTCGCACGGCCGTGCTGATCGGCGGCTCGACCCGTGCGCAGCGTCTCGACAACCCGTATTTCGACGCATTGATCGACCGACTCGCCGCGCGCCCGCAAATCGATGGTGGCAGCTTCCTGGTGAGTGTCTCGCGACGAACGCCGGCATCGACCGTGTCACGACTGCGGGACGCATTCGCAAAGTTTCCCGGCGAGTTCTGGAGCGGACCGGGCGATGGGGAAAACCCGTATGCGGGATTTCTCGCGTGGGCCGACCGGATTTTTGTCACGCCCGACTCGGTCAACATGATCAGCGAGGCCTGCGCGACCGGAAAACCGGTCTACACCTTTGCGCCGCGGCCCATTGCCGGAAAACTCGCCGCGTTCCATGCCGAACTGATCGCAAGCGGGCACTTGCGCCGACTCGACGACACGTCGCATCCAGCGCAACCCCCGCCGCTCGCCGAGACGGCGGAGATTGCGGCACTGGTGCGCAAGCGCTGGCGAATGTTCAACACGTAGGCGGCACGCGCTTCTCTGCGGCCGGTGCTTTTTGCGACGGACCCGCGAGGGCTGCCGGCCGACCTGCGGTCGTCCAGCCTAAGGCGCCTGCCGCCGACTGGCGCTCGATCGAACCCGACCGATGCCGGAGTGCAACCCTGTTCGCGTCACGCTTGTCGCAACCCGAGTCTCGCTGCAATCGCTACCACGCGCTCTGCATGACGGTCCAACGCCGCGTCGCGCGGCATCAGGCGTGAGCGCCCGTCGAGGGTACAACTGATCGCATAGCCGAGCAGTGCGGCATGCGCATCGGCGAGCGCCAGCGCTTCCTCCGTGGCAAGCACTCCGACTCGTGCGGCAATCGCGATCAGCTCCGCGCTGTTTCCGCTCGACCACAATTGCGGATGCTCGAACGCGTGCAGGAGCACGAGTCCCTGCAGGATGAATTCAATGTCGACGAGGCCGCCGACGCCCTGCTTCAGATCGAACAGCAGTGCGGTCGAGCGGTCGCGCTCGGCGCGCCAGCGTTCGCGCATCCGTGCAACATCATTGCGCATGACGTCGGCATCGCGTGCCAACGAGATCAACGCGCCGCGCATTCGCTCGAACCGGCGTGCGAGTGCCGCGTCGCCCGCAAGCGCGCGTGCGCGCACCAGCGCCTGCAGTTCCCACGTCCACGCGCGTTCACGCTGATAGCCTTCGTAGGCGTCCATGCCGAGTACGAGCATGCCTTTGCTGCCGTCCGGGCGCAGCCGAATGTCGACTTCGTACAAACGCCCAGCACGCGTGAGCACGCCGAGCAGATGGACGACGCGCTGGGCGAGCCGCGCGTAGTAGCGCTGGCCGTCGAGCGGCTTCGCGCCGTTCGACTCGCCACGTGCACGCTCGCCGTCATAGACGAACACGAGGTCGAGATCGGAGCCGAAACCGAGTTCTGCGCCGCCGAAACTGCCGTACGCGATGATCACCATGCCGGCGCCATCGCCGGTTTGCGGATCGAGTCGCCCGTGCGCCGCTGCCAGCTCCCGCTCGGCAATCCGCAGGATCGTCACCAGAACGACTTCTGCAACGTCCGCCAGCACACGGGCCGCGGCAACGCCATCCAGGCGTCCGCCGAGGAAAGCGAGACCGACGCGGAACAAGGCCGAATTGCGTACTTCCTGGATCAGCTCGATCTCCGATTCCGGATCCGCCGAGTCGAGCGCCGCAAGCCGCCGCCCGAGGTCGTCCTCGACCGCGGCGCGTGTCGACACTGCACTGTCGACACGATCGTCGAACAGGTCGTCCAGCAGCAACGGGTGCGCAATCACGCGATCGGCGAGGAACGCACTGGCGGAGAACACCGCGCTCAGGCGCTTCAACGCCGATGGTTGTTCGTCGAGAAGGGCGAGATACACCGAACGCCGCGCGACGGCCTGGATGAGTCGCAGCAAGCGCGCCAGGCAACGCGCCGGATCAGGTTGTTCGACGGCTGACGCGAAGACTGCCGGCATCAGCCGGTCGAGCCGGTCGCGCGAGCGCGCCGACATCGTGCGCAACGCGTTGCTGCCGAGCACCGCTTCGAGTTCGGTCGCGACCTCGTCCGGCGGCTCGAATCCGACCTGCGCCAGTTGCTTCGGGTCGACACCGTCGCCGGCCACGAGCTCGCGCCAGAAGCCCGGCCACTTCGCCTGTGACCTGCGTGCACTGCTGCGCGCGTCGACTTCCATCAACTCGGCGAATTCCTCGCTGACCGCAGCGCGATGCCTCAGCAGGTCCACATCGAGTTGTGCCCAGCCGGCGTAGTCGAGCGCGAGGGCAAGGCGGTCGCGTAACACCGCATCAGCTGGAATTTCGTGGGTCTGCTGATCGGCAAGCATCTGCAACCGGTTCTCCAGCCGGCGCAGAAATCGATAGGCTTCGCGCAATCGCGATGCACGTGCAGTCGGGATGAAACCGAGCTGTTCGCATGCGGCAAGTGCGGGCAGCAAGCCACGCGCGCGCAGCGTCGGTTCCCGCCCACCGCGGATCAATTGCACCAGCTGCACGACGAACTCGATTTCGCGAATGCCTCCGGGGCCGAGCTTGACGTGGTCGGCCAGGTCCTTGCGCGCGACTTCCGCATCGATCAGCGCCTTCATTTCGCGCATGCCGGCGAACGCCGTGTAGTCGAGATAGCGGCGGAACACGAACGGGCGCAGCGTATCGAGCAACCGTGATCCGGCGTTGCGATCGCCGGCGACCGGCCGCGCCTTGATCCACGCGTAGCGCTCCCAGTCGCGCCCTTCGCTCTGGAAGTACTGCTCCATCGCGGAGAACGACAGCGCGATGCGACCGACCTGTCCGAACGGTCGCAGGCGCAGATCGACCCGGTAGACATAACCGTCCGGATCTCGATCCGCCAGCAGGGACACCAGCGCCTGGCCAATGCGCGCGTAGTAGTTGCTTGCGTCGAGCGGGCGCGCGCCGTCACTTTCGCCGTGCTCCGCGAAGGCGAACACCACATCGATGTCCGAGGAAAAGTTGAGTTCGTTGCCACCGAGCTTGCCGAGCGCGAGCACGACCATGCGCTGCGGCTGGCCCTTCTCGCCGGCAATCACGCCGTGACGCTGCGCGACCAGCCGCTCCGCGCCGCGAAGCGCG
Organism: Dokdonella sp.; assembly: GCF_039926425.1. Lineage (GTDB taxonomy): Bacteria > Pseudomonadota > Gammaproteobacteria > Xanthomonadales > Rhodanobacteraceae > Dokdonella_A. The sequence continues at coordinate 25,882 of NZ_JBDSWZ010000166.1, read as the reverse complement.
GCCTCGGTGCAGGCTTCCGCCAGCACCGACGCGCCAGCGAGCGTGGTCTCGATTGCGTCTGCCCCGTTGACGTCGCGCCATATCAGTCGCAGCGCTTCGCGCTTGCGGAAGTGACGCAGCGCGGCGCGCAGCGTGATGTCGTCGTGCGCCTCGGCGAGCACGCCCGCGCGCGCGTCCGCGTGCCGCGGATCGCTCATCAACTGCAGCAGTTCCGGACCGAGCAGGCGCGGATCACGCAGGAAACTCTCGTACGCAAAATCGCTGGTCAGCAACACGCGCTGCAAGTGATCGTCCACGCCTGCGTCGTCATAAAACTCGACGTCCGCCTCGCGACAGGCGGTTTCGAGCCGCGTCAGGCGCTCGTTGAGAAACGCGTTCGTTGCGCGGGGCCAGGGTGCGGGCGTCTGCATGCACCGATTGTCGCAGCACCATCACGCGTGCGACCAGCTGTACCGACCGCAGGCGTGCGCAGTTCATGAAATCCGGTTCATGCATCAGCGTTCCACTCATGCCATTGTCGCGCGCCCGCCATGACCACTCCTGCCGCCCACCTCCCGTTCCCCCAACCACACCTCGCCGCATGGCGCCGCGCGGCCCCGGCATGCGGCTGCGTGTTGCTGGTGGTACTGGCGGTCGCGCATCTCGATCCGGGAATCGATCTGACCAGACCACTGGAGCGCGGCGCGGCGTTGCGAATGCTGGTTCTCAACGCATTTCCGGTGTTCACCGCGTTCGCCCTTGTGCTCGCACTGACCCGGCGCCTGCTGCTCTCGAGCTGGCTGGTGCTCGGCGGCGTCATCGCGCTGTATTCGGCCAACAGTGCCAAGCTCGGGTCGCTGCAGACGCCGCTGCTCCCCGCGGACCTGCGGTTTCTTGCCGAGCCCGGTCCGGCGCTTCGGCTTTTTTCCAACTACCTGCACGTCGATGTCGTGCACGTGCTGCTGGTCGTCGCGGCACTGGCCGCGACGGGTGTACTGCTGCGCGAACGTCGGCTGGCCGCACTTGCGGGCTGGCGTGCGCCGATGCTGGGCGGCGTCGCGCTGGTGGCAGGCTTGAGCCTCGTCGTCGGCACGTCGATGTGGCGGCATGTCTACCGATCTGCCGAGCGGCATTTTCAACCCTGGGCCCTGGCTGAAAGTTCGATACGCACCGGTCTGATCGGGAGCCTCCTGGTGTACCACTGGCAGATGGGCGGTGGCGACGTGCCCGCGGCCGATCGCGATGCCGCGCGCGCGTTGCTGGACGCTCGCGCACCGGAACTGCGCGCTGTCCTTGTAGCGGCTCGCGCACCTGTCGATCTGCCGGACATCGTGGTTGTGCAAAGCGAGTCGCTGTTCGATCCGGCGCGCATGCGCGGCATTCTCAGCGGGCGTTATCTGGCGCAATTGCAGCGACTGGCGCGGACCGCCCGCTCAGGCAATCTTGTCGTGCCGACCTTTGCCGGTGGCACGATCCGCACCGAATTCGAAACCTTGACTGGCGCCCCTCTGTCGAGCCTCGGCGGGATCCAGTATCCCTGGCTCGAACTCGACCGCGACCAGTACCCCGGGCTTGTGCGCGTGCTCGGTGGACACGGCTATCGCACCACGGCGATCCATCCGAATGCCGCTGCGTTCTGGAATCGCGCACGGGCGTATCCGGCACTCGGCTTCGACCGCTTCATCGACAGCGAATCGTTTCCGAAGGATCGGATCGTCGGCCTGTTTACATCGGATGCGGCACTCACCGATCGTGTGCTCGGCGAACTCGACGACGACGGTCCGCCGCAGTTCGTGTTCGCCATCAGCATGGAGAATCACGGCCCGTTCGACTGGCGCCCTGGACTCGACGCGGACCGCCTCGCTGCATTGCCGATGCCGGAAGCACTCGACGTTGGCGATCGAGTGTGGCTCGGCAACTATCTGTATCTGCTCGACGACGCAGATCACGAACTCGGTCGCCTCGCCGACGCACTCGTCCAGCGCAAACGACGCACACTCCTGCTGTTCTACGGAGACCATCTGCCCGACCTCGGGCCGGTCTACCAGCGCCTCGGTTTCGATGATGCGCACGACGCGCATGAGCAACCGGTGCCATGGCTTCTTGTCGACAGCACCGACCGACATCCACGGCAGTTGGACACCCGGGCATGGATGCTGCCTGCACTGCTGCTGGATGCGGCCGGAATCGATGACGACGCGTACCTGCGCGTCCTATCCAGTCTTGCACGCGATCCGGATTTCAATCCGGACGATCCGGCGACCGCGGCGGGCATCACCGCGATGGCACGCCTGCATTTGCGCGGCGAGCTTGCACCGCTGATGGCGGAGACAGTGGGCCCGGACAGCCTTTCTGCAGACGTGCAGGTCGAGACGGCGGTACGCTGATCGGGTCGTTGCAGCATGCGTGCCGCGCTCGACCGGCTGCAGGCGGCGGATGTCGCACATCGCTGCCATCCGACGTTGTATGTCAGAGCCGCCCCTGAAGCGAATCCGACATGTCGACCATTTCACCGATGACCTCCCGGCGATGGGCACCGCACGCGCTCGCGGTCGCGCACTCACCGATCAAGGCCGAGCCGATGACGCGCCTGCAGGTCGAGCCCGGCCCGCGCACGCTTGTCGGCAGCACGCATTCCGTGTGCCTGTGCTCCAACGCGGATGGACGCGCGACGGCCCGCGGTGAATGGGACCTGGCGTTTGCACGGGACATCGGCGAGCGCGTGACCCCGCCTGAGCATGTCCGCTTTCGCGTCGATGCGACGCAGCTGCGCATCCTTGCGCTGGCGATGCTCGCCGGTGCACGCGAGCTGGACGCCATCGAGGCGCATGTGGCAGCAGACGATCGCGAGGGTCGGATCGATCCGGACTACCTCGAAACGATCACGCTCACCGAGCACGGCGTCGACCCATCGTGCGAGAGCCCGCTGTACATCGAGGCCGGACGCTGAGCAGCCGCAGCGACGACCGGCGTCTGAACACGTGAGCGTCCTTGCCGATCCGCGGGCGGTATGCCTGCCCACTCGCGCAACGGAGAGCGCCCCCGCGCGTTCGCACAGCGCGATGCCGATCGATGCGCCCGAACGGTTCGCCGTCGCCATCCCGTCGGCGCGCAGATACACTCGAGGCAGCCCTCGCGAGGTTGCCGTGTCCGATTCCCCCCTGTCCGCCACGGAAAAGCACGCCGGGAAGCCGATCGAGAGCCTCTTCAATGCGCTCTATGACCAGCTCAAGGCGATCGCCAGCCGACAATTGGCCAAGGGTGCGCGAGGGACCCTCGACACCACTGCGCTTGTCCACGAGCTCTATCTGCGCATCAACACGAGTCGCGAGATGGCGTTCGAACATCCCGCGCAGTTCTTCAGCTATGCGGCGCGTGCGATGCGCCACCTGTTGATCGACCGTGCCCGCGCGCACATGCGCCAGAAAGCCGGCGGCGATTGGGTTCGCGCGACGTTGACCTCGAGCGCCGACGGCATGCCGGAAATTGCCAGCGCCGAGCAGGCGATCGCGCTCGACGAGGCGCTGACCCGACTGGCGGAGACCGACGAGCGGGCCGCCCATGTGGTGGAACTGCGCTACTTTGCCGGATTGCCGCCCGAGCAGATCGCCGAACTGCTCGATCTCACCCGCCGCACCATCGACCGCGACTGGCGTTTCGCCCGCGCGTTCCTGCACGCTGCGCTCGAATGATGTCCTGATCGCGGCGCTTTCGTCGTTTCACGCTGGAGACGACTCCGGACACCCACGGCCGACCGACCCGCGATGAGCATTCCGCCACTCCCGTTGCGCGACCTGTTTGAGGGCGCGCTCGCGCTCGCGCCCGACGAGCGCGCCGCCTATCTGCAGTTGCGCTGCGCCGATCCGCAGCAACGCCTCGCGGTGGACAGGATGCTCGCGGCCGATCGCAGCGAGGACGAACGGCTTCTCGATCAGCCGTTCGATGACCTGCTCGGTCGCGTCGGTGAACCCGAGATCGAGGCACCGATGCCACCGCCCGGCACCCGCATCGGCTCCTTCACGTTGCTCGACAAGCTCGGCGAAGGCGGGTCGTCGGTCGTTTTTCGCGCCGAGCGCGAACACTCCGGTGCGCACCAGCAGGTTGCCCTCAAGTTGCTCAGGCGCGGCCTGTACGCCGAACACGAGCGTCGCCATTTCCGCGACGAGCGCCGCGCGCTCGCACAGCTGCGCCATCCCGGCATCGCGCATCTGATCGAGGGCGGCGTCACCGATGCCGGCGTCCCTTACATCGCGCTGGAATTGATCGACGGCCTGCCGATCACCGACCACGTGCGCGAGCACGCGCTGGACCTGCGCGGCCGTCTGCTGTTGTTCACCGCCGTCTGCTACGCGGTCGACGCCGCGCACCGCGCACTGATCGTGCATCGCGACCTGAAACCTTCAAATGTCCTCGTCACCCGCGATGGCGCGGTGAAGCTTCTCGACTTCGGCATTGCCAAACTGCTCGACACCGACGGCGACGATGCGACGCACACGCACAGCCGGGCGATGACTCCCGCCTACGCCGCGCCGGAACAGTTCAATGGCGGTCCGATCACCACCGCGACGGATGTCTACGCGCTCGGCATCCTGCTTGGCGAGTTGATGACCGGACATCGGCGCTCGCACGGCGACACGCGCACACCGTCCTCACAGATCAGTCTCGATACCGGACCCGGCGTGTTGCCGTCGCCGCCGGAGAAGACGCGACGACAACTTCGCGGCGATCTCGACAACATCGTGCTGACAGCGACGTGCGAAGAACCGGTGCGTCGCTACGCGTCCGCGGCGATGCTCGCCGCTGATCTCGAGCGGCATCTCGCCAACCAGCCGGTCGTCGCGCACCCCCCGTCCGTCGGCTATCGAACGCGCAAATTCGTCGCGCGACATCGGGGCGGGGTCGCGATCACCGTCGCGTTCCTGCTGGCGATCCTCGCGGCGTTGGCCATTGCCCTGTGGCAGGCGAGCGTTGCGCGTGCCGAAGCGCAGCGCTCGGCGAGCGTGCGCGATTTTCTGCTGCGTGTGTTCAGCGCGGCGGAGCCGGCGGGTCCACGACTTGCACCGCCGTCGGTGACCGATGTGGTGCGTGCAGCGATCGTCGACGCAAATCGCTCGACCTCGCTCGACTCCGCGGTGCGGATCGAATTGCTCTCAACGCTCGGACGCGTGCTCGGCGCACAGGGCGACATGGACGGCGGCGTGGCGTTGCTCGACGCAAACTGGAAGGCCGCGTTGAAGGCGTTGGGCCCGTCACACCCCACCACGTCGATGGCGGCGCTCGAACTGGCGCAGGCGCAGACCGCTGCTGGCCAACATGGACCGGCGCGGATCCTGATCGACGCACTGTTGGCGCAAACCGACCGAAGCCGCGACGCCGACTTCGGCGCACGCGTGCTGTCCGCCTCGGCGCGCCTCGGCGTCGAACGATTCGAACAGGCACGCGCACTCGATGAATCGCAGCGCGCGATGGAACTGTGCGAGCATGCATGCACCCCCCAGACGCGTGTCGTCGTGCAGCTGACACGCGGCAATGCACTTGCTGCATTCCAACACGACGAAGCAGCGATTCCGGTGATCGAGCGAGCGCTCGCGCTGCAGCGCACGCTGTTCGACGGACCTCACGTCGACATCGCCGATACGTTGCAGAGCCTGTCGCGCGCGCATCGTCGCCTCGGGCATCTGGATGCTGCCGAAGGCTATGCGCGCGAGTCGCTGGCAATCGTCGAAGCGAGCGTGCCGGACCCGCACGTCCGCCGCACCGATGCACTCGACACGCTGCGCCAGGTGCTGATTGATTCGCGCTCCCTGGACGAGGCGATCGCCCTCGGACGACGCATCGTGGCAATGGACCGCGCGACGCTCGGCCCCGACCACCCGGGCGTCGCCACCAGCGAGAACACGCTGGGATACACCTACGCGATGGCCAATCAGACCGCACCGGCGATCGAACATTTCAACTCGGCGATCGCGATCTCCGAACGGATCCCCGACAACGTCCGCAAGATCGCCATCTACCGCGCGAACCTTGGCAACGTCGTCGGCAGGTCGGGCGACTCCGTCACCGGCGCGCGCCTGGTTCAAAGTGCGATCGATGCATTGCGGGGCTTGCCCGAGCCCGACTACGGCCAGATCTGTTCGGCGCTTGAAAAGCTCGGCAGCCTCCAGCGAAACGGCGGCAAACTCGATGCCGCACTCGCAACCTTCACCGAATCGGATCGTCTCTACCGCGAGAAACTGCCGGATGCGCCGAAGCAATGGCGCGCGGTCACGCTGGTCGCGCTCGGGCGTACCCACATCGACCGCCACGAAGACAGCGACGCGGAACGTCGCCTGCACGAAGCGCTCGCAAGCGTGACGACGCCGGCCGGAATCCTCTCACCCGAACGGGTCGAAGCACGCGCAGCACTTGCAGACATTGCACATCGGCGCGGAGACGACGCGACGGCACGCGATCTTCTGAGCCAGGTCGATCGGGAAACAGGAGGCAAACGCCCGGCGCTGGGGACCCAACTGCAGACCTACATCGACTCGCTGTCTGCGGCTGTCATGCCGCCTTGACCCTGGGCCGCTGTCGAAATGGTGGCGGGCAAACCGCCTGACTCCGCCACCGGACAGTCCATCGCAGCGCCATCCGCACGTCGCTACACTTCCGCTGTTCCGCGCGAGATCGCCGTGTCCGAGTCCAGTCCTCCCGCAACCGATCGCTTCCCCGACACGACGCCGTTGCGCGAGCTGTTCGAGGCCGCGCTGGCGCTGGCACCCGAGGAACGCGTCGCGTACCTCGACGCCCGTTGCCACCAGCCGGCGCAGCGCGCGGCGGTCGAGCGGATGCTCGCGGCCGACGTCACCGAAGACGCGCAGGTCCTTGATCGCCCCTTCAATGACCTGCTGGAGCGGGTCGGCGACATCGAGACGGAAACGCCCGCGCCGGCAGCCGGGACGCGCATTGGCCCGTTCACGCTGCTCGACCAGCTCGGCGAAGGCGGCTCGTCGATCGTCTATCGCGCCGAGCGCGAGCATTCGGGCGTGTATCAGCAAGTCGCGCTGAAGCTGCTGCGACGCGGACTCTACGCGGAACACGAACGACGCCATTTCCGCGATGAGCGCCGCGCGCTTGCACAACTGCGCCATCCAGGGATTGCACATCTGATCGAAGGCGGCGTGACCGAAACGGGCGTGCCGTACATCGCGCTCGAACTGATCGACGGCACGCCGATCACCGAGCACGTGCGCGACCGGTCTCTCGACCTGCGCCGGCGCCTGGAACTGTTCGTCGCGGTGTGCCGCGCAGTCGATGCGGCGCACCGCGCGTTCATCGTGCACCGCGACCTAAAACCGTCCAATGTTCTCGTCACGCGCGACGGCGCTGTCAAACTGCTCGACTTCGGTATCGCCACGCTGCTCGACAGGAACGACACCGATCCAACGCACACGCTTCACCGCGCAATGACGCCGGCGTATGCCGCGCCCGAACAATTCAGCGGCGGGCAGGTCACCACCGCGACCGACGTCTACGCGCTCGGCATCCTGCTCTGCGAACTCCTCACCGGTCGTCGGCGTGAGCACGGCGACACGCGCACGCCTTCGTCGCGCGTGACGGTCGGGACGTCTGCCGAGTCGATGCCGGAATCGGCACGCACGGTGCGGCGCCAGCTGCGCGGCGATCTCGACAACATCGTCCTCAAAGCGACCGCGACCGAACCCGAAAGACGCTACAGCTACGCTGGCGAGTTTGCCGACGACGTCGAGCGGTATCTCGCTGGCCTGCCAGTGAACGCGCATCCGCCGTCGCGTCGATATCGCGTTCGCAAGTTCATCGCGCGCCACCGCGTTGGCGTCGCGTCCACCGCGTTGTTCCTTCTCGCGCTGTTCGCCGCACTCGGCGTGGCACTGTGGCAAGCCGGTGTGGCGCGCCGCGAGGCGGCTCGCGCGAACACCGTACGTGACTTCATCGAGGGCATGTTCGAGCCGATTCGCGAGGGCGTCGCCAAGGGCCAGCAGCCGAGCCTGACCGAACTGGTCGACAAGGGCGCGGAGCGCGTGACGTCCGCAACAACCATCGGTGCCGCCGAACGCGTCGACCTCCTGTTGATGTTCTCGCGCCTGTACGACTTCCTCAACGAACGCGAGCGGATGCAGGAGCTGGCGGATCGCGCCGGCACCGTCGCCGACAGCGCGCTCGGCAGCGACGATCCACGCGCGCTCGATGCTGCCGTCGCGCGCGGCACGGCGGCCTTGCGTCGCTCGGATTACGTCGCCGCACAAAATCTGCTTGGCGACGCCGAGGCACGGCTGCGCTCGGCGCATGTGCGCGGTGATGCATGGATTCGCGTCCAGGACGGGCTGGCCGCCGTCAGCAATGATCGCGGCGACCCGGTCGCCACGCTCGCGCACGAGCGAGCTGCGCTTGATGCACGGATTGCGGCCTACGGGGTCGACAGCGAGGAAGCTGCCGGTGGCGCGTCCAATCTCGCATTCGCACTCGATGGTGCGGGTGAATTTGCCGAAGCGGTCGATGCCTATCGCCAAGCCTATGCCGAGGGCATCAAGCATGGCAGCGCGCAATTCGCGCGCAACGCGGTGCGCCTTGCCAGCCTCGGCGCGTCGGAAATGATGATGGGGAATCTGGGCGAGGCACGCGTCCATCTGCGCAGCGCGCTTGCGGTGTTCGACCAGCTCGGCGGCAAGCCGTCAGCCGGACATGTACAGCTGATCCAGCAACATTGCCTGGTCGAGCTCGTGACGGGATCCTCCATCGCGACAGCGACTTGCACGCATGCCGTCGATCTCGCGCGCGGCGCGGATGAAACACCCGGCGCTACGACCGGCCGGGCATTGCGGTTGCAGGCGTTGTCGCTGATGCAGTCCGGTGACCTCGACGCGGCGCACAAGACACTGGCTGCGTCACGAATCCTCCTCGCCGAAAAGGCTCCCCCCACATGGCAGGGCCGCACCGATATCGCGCTGGGCGAAGTGCTGTTGATTGAAGGGCATGCCAGCGAAGCGGCCACCGAACTCGCAATCGGCGTGCATCGGCTCGGCGCAGGCTATCCCGCGTATCTGCACAACCACGGACTTGCGCTGCTTGCACTCGCTTGTCGGAGCGCGCCCGGAACTCCCGCATGCAAAGGCGATACCACCGGCGACGCGCTCCGGTCGATCGACCACGACGCGTACCGATGGAATCCGCTACTGCTGTCGGCCCATGTCGCGCTGGCACGCATCGATCTTGCCGACGGACGCGCCGATCTCGCTGCAGCGCGCCTTCAGAGCGCAATCGACCACGCGGGTGTTGCGGTCGATCCAGCACAGCCGTATCTATTGAACGCGCGGCTGTGGCAGGCGGTTGCCGAAACACGGTTGCATCGCTGCGACGGGGCGCGCCACATCCTCTCGGCGGTGTGGCCGCCCGCATCCGGGAGTGGCGTCGATCGCAACCCGTTGCTCGCCGACGCGCTCGCTGCGCTTCGCGAAGCGCCGACCTGTGGAACGCCCGATCGCTGAACCCGAGCGCTTTCCGCCAGCCCATCGTCTGCTGCCGGACGATCGCGTCAGTCGAGTCGCGTGAAGCGCCGCCACAGCATGAACAACCAGATGAGCGTCGCGACGAGAGATGCGCCAAGCGCCGCAGTAATCGCCGGCGTTGAGAGGTGCGCCGGCTGCAACGCATTCGCACGCACCGTGAGCGCATGCACGAAGCAGATCAACGCGCACGTCAGCAGTGAGGGCACCACCAGAAAGGCCGACAGCGACCTGAGGGTCGCAGCCTTGCGCTCGGGAGCCAGCCAGAACTCCGCGTTCGGCAGGTTGACGAACCGGGTCGGCAACACCGCGACCACTCGGCCCGCGAGACCCAGCGCGATTGGCAACAGTGTCACAAGCAGCAACATGGTGCCGAGATAGGTCGCGCGCGGCGTGAATCCATTCGCTGCGCCGGCGGCGTCGAAATGGGACGCAACCATCTCGGGCAAATTGACGCCGGTCACGCAGACGAAAACCCCGGCGAGGCCGATTGCGAAGAACACGATCACATGCCTCACTGCGGCTCCCCGAATCCATTCCCGCATCGCCCAACGCATCAACTGACGCTCTTCGGTCCACTGGTGTGAAGATCATTTCACAAAATGAGCGGCCGGTCGCTCTCCTCCGTCGATCCTCGTTGTCGTTCGCAGGCCACGTGTCCTGAATCCGGATGAAGCAGCGTTTCCTTTCTTTGTCCGCCCCATCGCTGGCGGTTCCGGAGAGTGCCATGAAGACTGCAACCAACCGCTTCCTCCCGCGCCGACTCGCGCTGGTGATCGTGGCGATCTCCACGATCGTCGGCACCGCATGGAGCACGACCGTGTCGGCAATGTTGACGGTCGGGCCCGCGTCGGACTCCGCCTGCCAGTTCCACTCGATCGCCGCCGCGGTGCAGGCGGCAGGACAGGTGTCCGGACCGGAACTGATCGCGGTATCGGGGAGTACGTGGACTGCGCAAACGACGGTCATCGACCACGACCCGGACGGATTGATCATCGAAGGCGGTTTCGCGAATTGCAGCGCAGGCATTTCAACCGGGCGCACCACCATCGACGGCAGCGGCGCGGTGCAGAACGGACCCTTGTTCGTCCACAGCGGCAACGGCCCGCTGACCCTGCTGCATCTGATCATCCAGAACGGCTCTGGAGCCGTGACGTCGGTGGCCGCCGGGCCGCTGACGCTCAGTGATGTCCTCATCTACTCCAACCACGCCGACTACGGCGGCGGTCTGTTCGTCAGCGGCAACGACGTGTTCCGCATGAAGCTCAACCTGATCGGCACAAGCATCAACAGCAACAGCGCAACCGCCAACGGCGGCGGCCTCTATCTCAGCAAGGTCGACGTCTCGATATCGGGCGGAAGCAACATCCTCGGCAACATCGCCCACGGCACGGTCGGAACGAATACCGGCAACGGCGGCGGCATCTACGCGATCGACTCGAACATTCTGGTGAGCGACCACGGCGCGCCGACCAACGACTTCATCGGCTCGAACTTTGCGCAGCGCAATGGTGGCGGCGTCTACTACTCGGTCGGCAGCGCCGGCGCGTACGAAATCCTGCTGTGGAACGATCGCGCCCAGCAGCCCTTGGTGGTCGCGCACAACGCGGCGACCAGCCAGGGCGGAGCGTTCTATCTGTCCGCCATCGGATCGAACAGGCAGATCCTGTCGTTCGCCGGATTCGAGAACACGATCATGACCGACAACGAATCCTACGAGGGCGCGGTCGTGTATGCATTCTCAAGCGGCGAGGGCCTGAATGTCGACACGCAGATCCAGTTTGCACAGACGCAAGTCGGTTCGACGATTCCCGCCTGTGCGCCGGGGCTCGAATGCAACGCGATCGACAACAACCACGCGATTGGCGGCTCGATCATCGACGCGTCGCCGGCCGGCAGCACGGGCGGGATGGCCGTGATCCTCAACCGCGCGCGGATGCGCGGCAACCGTGCCGGCGGACTGATCGGGGGAGCAGGCTACACGCAGATCGACAGCAGCCTGTTCGCCGACAACGAAGTACAGCAACTGGCTTTCACGATTTCCAACGACCTGCGCATCACCAACAGCACATTTGCCAATAACTCAATCAGCAGCAACCAGATGTTCACGGTGGCGATCCCGCCAGCGTCGCTTGAAATCATGCACAGCCTGTTCGTGCAACCAAACGACAATCCGGTGGCCGCCTACCTGATCGGCACGAGCGTCGGCCTGACCGTCCGCGACATCGGCACGCAGTACGTCAACTTCGCAGCCGGCACGAACATCCAGAACCTGTTCGATCCGTTCGTCAACGCAAACAATGGCGACTATCACATCCTGCTGACGTCATCGGCGGTCGATCGCTGGGGCTCGGCGAACGATCCGAACGATCCGCCACCGACGGTGGACCTCGACGGCGCGAGTCGACCGTACGTGAAGAACTCGCCGTCGACGCCGTACGATTTCGGCGCCTACGAAGCCGGCGCAGTGGTCGACGAGATCTTCAGGAACGGATTCGAGTGAGCGCCTCCCGATCCGCGAGCGCGGACGCTCGCGGACGTCACGCGGCGGCGCGCCGTCCAGCCGCCGCGAGTACCGACTGCGCCGCCCACTCGCCGGTTTCGACACCGCCTTCCATGAACCCCTGGTTTGCCAGCGCGCAATGCTCGCCGGCGAAATGCAGTCGACCGACCGATTCACCGGCGGCTCCACGGATCGTCGTCCACTGACCGGGCGTGTAGCAGGCGTAGCTGCCGAGAGTCCACGGATGCGTCGGCCAGTGGAAGCGCGCTTCACGCGCACCGGCGCGCGCGGATTCGATGCCCGGAAAGATCGCTTCGAGCTGACCGGACGTCGCATCGGCTTGCTCTTTCGCCGAGCCCGTTCCGATGTCGACGCCGTGGCGACCACCGACGAAGTTGGTGAGAATGCCTGACGCCCCTGCCTGCATGCGGCTGGTTTCCCACGTCGTCTGCAACGGCAGGTCGCTGTAGGTGCTGGCGCTGCTGGCGTGGCGCGTGCGCCAGACGCGTTCGTTGAAGCCGATCATCAGTTTCGCGTTGGTGCCGTAGCGCAGTTCGCGCATCGCCTGCTGCTTCGCGACCGGCAATGCAGCCTGCATCCGCACGTTGCGCAACGTGGTAAACGGAAGCGCCAGCACGACCTGACGTGCGCGGATGTCGAAGGCGCCTGCACCACGCGCGAACGACAGCACGAATGCGCCATCGGCGTCCTGACGGAGGCTTTCGAGCACCGATCCCGTGGTCAGCGCATCGGCGAGCTTTGCGCCCAGGCCGTGCACGATGCGGTCGTTGCCGCCGCGCACGTGGAAGCGCTCGTCGCTTTCGCCGAAGATGCGGAACCGGGTGGTCGACGGATCGATGAACGTGAGGAAATTGAGCGCCGACTGCTCGCCACATTCGAGCCCCATCTCGGTCGTGAACGCAACCTCGATCAGGCGGCGCAGCCAGCCGGACGCGCCGTTGCGATCCAGCCAGCCGCTCATCGTCTCGCGATCGAGCGCATGGGCACCGGCCGGCGCCGCGTAGGTGATGCTGTCCACATCGTCCGGAAGCGTGGCGACCTCTCTCGCGATCGCGTCCGCGATCGGCGCGAACGCGGCGAGGATTTCCGCTTCGCTGTAACGACGCCCGTCGGCAAACCACAGATCGCCGAACGCCGTCGTCGGGTCCAGTTCGAGATCGTCGAGCGCAAGATCGAGTTCGGCCGCGAGTGCGCGGATGCGCGCATGTCCGCTGTCGATCAGCTCGCCGCCGAGTTCGCACACCTGACCATCGGCAAAGTGATCGCGCAGGCTGAACATGCGCCCGCCGATGCGCTCCTGTGCCTCGTAGAGGTGCACGCGCACACCGGCTTGCCGCAGTCGCCACGCGCAGGTGAGCCCGGCGATGCCGGCGCCGACGATGACGACATCGTCGGTATCGCTCACCGGATTCACCGGCGCATGCGCACACGCTGCAAGCATCAATGCGGCGGACGCTCCCGCCGATTGCTGCAGGAAGCGCCGGCGCGCGCGATCGACGCGTCGGTCGTGTTCCCGCGCAATCGCCTCGTCCAGCGGCTCGCCGCTGCGACGCGCATGCGCTGCAACGCGCGCAGCGCGGCACAACAGATCCACCCACGGTGTACGTGCCATGCGCGTGTCCTCCCCAGGTGCTGCCGGCGGGAAGAGCGTAGCGCGAATCGGCGCAGCGGGCATCCGCGTGTCTCGATCGGATCCGACTGGAAGCGCCGGCACGTCTGATGCGCTTGCGGCCCGGAGCGGCTGATCAGTGACGCGCGCATCCGCGTGTTTGCGAACGCTGCACTCACCCCGCCATCGTCTGGCGCAGCAGCAACGTGTCGATCGGTGCCGGTCGCGCGATATGGAATCCCTGCGCCCAGTCAACTCCAAGCTCGCGCAACGCATCCAGCGTGACTGGATCCTCGACCCACTCCGCGACGGTTTCCGCTTCGAATGCACGTGCGACCGCGACCGTCGCGCGCACGATCTCGAGATCGCGCGACGATCGACCCATGTCGCGCACGAAGCTGCCGTCGATCTTGATCACGTTGAGCGGAACATGCTTGAGTCGCTCGAACGACTGGTAGCCGACACCGAAATCGTCCACCGCGATGTGGCATCCGCGCTCCCGCAACGCGGCCAGCAGGCTTTCCGATTCGCGCGCATGCGTCATCGCGGCGGTTTCGGTCACCTCGAAGCACAGCCGCTCCGGCGACAGAGCGAACCGGTCGAGCAGGTCGAGCAGGTCGTGCGAAAAAACCCGCGAGGCAAGCGACTGGCTGCCGATGTTGATGTAGAGGCGACCGATGTCCGGCAGGCCTTGCCGATGTTCGCGCAGCCAATGGTCGAGGTGGCGCACCACCGCGAGGTCGAGCTCCGCCATGCGCCGATCGGCCTGCAACTCATGCAGGAATTCATTCGGCAGCATCAGTCGCCCGCCGTCGTTGCGCAGCCGGCAGAGCACCTCGCCGGCCACCGCATCACGCGGCAGCCGCGCGGACAGCGGCAGGAATGGCTGGAAGTACAGCTCGATTTCGGCCGCCCGGATGCGCGCAAGCACGGTGGTCGACAGTTGCAGCGAACGACGGTGCACGTTGTGCTGGTCGCCGCCCTCGAGCGTTGCCGGAAGGACGCGCATTTCGCCGCGATCGCGCGCCTCGATCGCCGCATCGCATGCACGCTGGATGCGTTCGTCGAGCGGTTCGCCCTCGAGTTCGGTGCCGGCGACGCCAATGTACGGCAGCACGCGCACACGCTGTTCCATCCAGCGGAACTGACCGTCGTGCAGACGTCGCAGCACCTGCTCCCACGCCACTGTTGTCGGCGCGGCGGGCGCACCGATGGGCACCAGCACCAACTGGCCTTCGCCGATATAGTAGGTGTCGACCAGATCGCACAGCAATGTCGCCGCCCAGCACGGCAGCGCGACCTGCGCCCGCAGGCCAAGGCCGGCCGACATCTTCTCGGTGCGGTCGAGCAGCAGGAATCCAACCGGCGGCGATCCATGCAGCGCGCTCTGTCGCCGCAGAGCCGTCAGATTCGGCAAGCCGGTGAGCGGTTCGGTGAGACTTTCGCGTTCGTGCCGGTTCGCCGAGTTCTCGCGGTCCCGACTGTAGAGCAGCAGCAACAGCGCGAGCAATTCGAACACCAGGCATTCGGCGGCGATGCCAAGAACATCCGCGAGCTCGGGACGATGGCCTGCGATATCCAGATGGCGCGCCAGCGCAGCAGCGAAGGTGAACTGCGTCATCACCAGAACCGGCATGCTCCACGCGAGGCGCAATCGCAGCACGACCCACACCACCAGCGCGACGACCAGCAGGCGATATTCGAGCAGCGCTTCCAGCAGCCAGTCCACATCGACGGCACTGCGCGGCATGTAATGACCTGCGAGTACGGGCAGCACGACGCCGACCAGTAGCAGGCGCCACGGGAGTGCATCGAGGAACCACAGGGCCGGCACCGCCAGGCGACGATGCGTGCCGAGAACGATCATCGGAAAAGCGATCACCAGAACACCGAAAAATTTCGCGACCCAGATCTGGCTCACGCGGCTGGCAAGCAGATTTGCCAAGGGTGCATCGCGCGCAGCACTGCTCGGCACGAGGTTGAGTGCCGCCATCAGCAACGGGTACAGGATCATGCCGACGAGAACAAAACGCGGCATGTCGGCCACTGCGAAGGTCCACGTCGCAGGCCCTGCCGGCAGCAGCCAGCGTGCAGCGACCAGCAGGCCGGCAACCATGATCGTCGTCGCAATCACACCGTAGCCGATCGAAACCGCAGTGAGCTGTCCGTTGAGGTGCGCCTTGAGTGCCCATGCCGCAAGTGCCGCCACTGCGCAGGTGATCAGCACGGAACGCTGCCGGTACAGCACCGCGACGGCGAACAGGAAGCCCGCGTGCAGGTGCACCAGCGACGCGCTGACATCGACGCCGAAGAAGCGCGCGTGATACGGAACGTCCACACAGAACAACGCCGCGCAGGCGAGCGCAAGCAACGTGTTGCGCCGCCACTGAACGTCCATCGCTGCCCCTTCGAGGTCCCTTGGCTCCGCGCGCCTTCCCTTTCCCGCGTCTCCGCACGCCACCACCGACCGGCTCGCAGGACGGGGCCAACCGACTGTAACAACGACTAGTTGCGAATGTAAGCATTGCTCCCGACGGTGGGCGGCGGGACTTTGGGTCAGACCGGCGATCACCGTTTGCGATCAACGAGTTCGGGCGCGATCAACGCGCACGTGGAGAAGTCCCGCCGGTGCATCACGCGGGGAATGGACGTCGACTTCTGGCCCCGCACATCGCTTTCGTACGTGGAAGAAGAGTGGGGCGCGCGAGCTGCAAAGCGCACGTGTCCCGACGCGCCCTGCTTCTCCATCCCAAAGGAATTCCGATGACCGTTCGAGCCCTGTTTCCGTATCTGCTGTTCGCGCCACTCGCTTGCGGCACTGCGTTGGCCAGCGCCGCCCCCACCGACATGGCGAAGGGAACGATGACGCTGCAAGGCGAGAGCGAACCGTTCGCGATCGTGCTGACGCACGCCTATTACGTTACCGGTCCGGACCGGTTCGACGCGAAGAAAACCACCACACGACTGATCTTCACCGGCGAGGATGTGCGCGCGAAGATCGACGCGTGTGACGATGCCGACTGCGCGACGTATGCCGCCAGCGACGGACTGCGCATCGATCTCGATCCCGAAGGCCCGACAACCTACTGGGCACATGTGAAACCGATGCAATACAGCGGGATGATCGAGACGTCTTCACTGCAACTCTCGACGCACACTCCCGATCGCCTTGC
The DNA here is from genome assembly GCF_039926425.1 of Dokdonella sp. Lineage (GTDB taxonomy): Bacteria > Pseudomonadota > Gammaproteobacteria > Xanthomonadales > Rhodanobacteraceae > Dokdonella_A. The sequence goes on along the minus strand of NZ_JBDSWZ010000166.1, from coordinate 9,076 downwards.
CGGAACGTTGACCTACAAAAACAGTGGCGTCGACATCAAGGCAACGTTCGATGCGACGCTGGTGAAAGCCTTTCCCGCCGCCGCAAAGTAATCGCACATCATCGGCCGGAGCCGGATTTGCGCCGTGCCACGTGCGTAGCCCGGCCACCGTCGTGCGCAACACCGCTCCGCGTGGATATGGACGTGAATGAAAGCGCGGCAGCGACATCCGATGGCCCCTGTCCGCACGCTTCTGCGTGGACACCGGTGCACGCGGCAAACGCGCCGTGTGCATCGACCATCGGGAGACATTCCTCGTGAACTGGAAATCGCTGCTCTTTTCGTTTGACGGTCGCGTCGGCCGCGGCGCGTACTGGGGGCTGGTTGTCGTTTCGATCCTGCTGTTTGGCGGCATGGGCGCGCTGAGCGTCATGAGTGCGATCAGTTCGCCCGATGCCGCCGCTGCAAGCGGTGGAGTCAGCATCGTTCTGGGACTCGTCGCACTGATCTTCCTGTGGCCAGCCCTCGCGATCCAGGCCAAGCGCTGGCACGACGTCGACAAGTCCGCGTGGTGGATCCTGATCGGCCTGGTGCCCGCCGTCGGCACGCTTGTCGCACTGGTGTTCAACGGTTTTTTGCCGGGCGGCCCTGGATCGAACCGCTTCGGCACCGCGCCGAACTGACGGGTCGCGAAGCGTCGGACCGGCCGCATGCCGGTTCGGCGTGTGACTCACCTTCCAACTCATGCCGATGCGCGACGAGACGACCATGGACTTTGCCCGCCTTCCCTTCCCCCTGTCGCATCTGCACACGTGCGCGGACGCAACGGCTCCGCCCGGAACGGCGCGGCACGTCCGTCGCGTTGCGACCATTTGGCACGCCGCGTCGATGTCGACCGGCCTCGCGATCGCAATGGTCGTGAGCGCCGCGCCCGCCGAGGCACGCAATCGCCTCTCGGTGGTCGGCAACGTCGCGATCGAGAACACCGAGGACATCGCGCCTGAGTCGGATGCCTTAGGTGTCGCGACCGCCAGCGGGGATTTCGACGGCGACGGACTCGACGACCTCGCCGTCGCGGACCGCCAGCATCCGGGCGTGATCCGCATCTATCGCGGCAACCTCTGGCGGATCGGAACCGCAGGCGCGGTTCCTTTCCTGTTCGAAACGGCGGTCCTTCCCACCGTTCCGCCGACCGCCGCCAGTCCGAACGTCGCGCTCGTCGCGGGCGATTTCGACCTGGTGCACGACGATGACGAACTGGTGGTCGGAGTACCCGGCGACAGTCAGGGCACCGATGGCGCGGGTGCGGTGTTCTTCCTCAACCGGTCGCCGAACGGCACGTGGGCGGTGATGCACACGATTCGCCAGGGGTCGGCCGGATATCCTGGCAGCGCAGATGCGGGCGATCACCTCGGCGCCGCGCTCGCGATCGGCCAGTTCAATGACGACGACCTGCCCGATCTGGCGGTCGGCATCCCTGGCAACGATTTTCCGGCGCAGTCCAATGCAGGCGTCGTGATGATCGTCTACGGCTCGAACGCGGGACCGTCGTCCATCGGCGCCGAAGTCTTTTTTCGCGGGAACAACGGCCTCGGTGGAGAACCGCAGCCCGACGAACAATTCGGTTTCTCGCTGGCTGCCGCCGATTTCAACGGCGACACCGTCGACGACCTGGCCATCGGTATCCCGGGCGCGACGTGCGCAGGCGCCGCAGCGGCCGGAGGCGTGGTCGTGCTGCGTGGCAATGACAACGAAGGTGGACTCGCCGGCGTCGGTGCCACGTCCTGGAACCAGGCGACCAGCGGTGTCACGGACACGTGCGAAGCGGGCGACCGCTTCGGGTACGCACTCGCGGCGGGCGACTTCGATCGCACGCCGCTCGGCGAATCACGCAAGTTCGATCTCGCCATCGGCGTTCCGTTCGAGGCGATCGATGGCGTCAGCGGTGCGGGAGCGGTTGCAGTGCTCCATGGCACCGACGCGGGACTCAACGCGGCGGGCAGCACGTGGTTGCATGAGGATCTGTTTCCAGGCGGCGCACTGCGACCCGCGCTGCTTGGCACGTCGCTGAAGGCAGTCCACTTCGGCAGTGTTCCGAGTTCGAGTGACGACCTCGTGATCGGCCTTCCGTTCGGCGCGAACGGCGGGGCGGCGTTTGCCGGAGCGCTGTGGATCGTGCCGTACGGGACCAACGCGCTCGACGCCTTGAAGGCGCAGCGATGGCTGCTCGCCGGGCCGCTCGCCGCCGCACCGGCACAGGAAGGCGACGGCTTCGGCGCGAGCATCACCAGCGGCGACTACAACGGCGACGGCGAACTGGACCTGGCCATCGGTGTCCCCGGTCATCAGGTTGGCGCGGCGGACGGAGCGGGCGCGGTGCAGGTGATCTACCAGAGCGACTTCCTCTTCGTCGACAGCTTTGACTAGGCGCAACGACACAGCGACCGCTTGATGTCGAACGCGACGCGCAGAGCTGGGGGAGCCACATGACGACCATCACGGGGGCGCCTATCGACAATGCGTTTCGCAGCATCGACGGTCCCGCAATACCGTCGACGCTGCAACGCCGCTTCGCTGGCGTGATCGCGTTGTTGCTGCTCGTCATCCTCGGTGTTGTTCGTTCGTCGATCGGCACGCATCTCGACAGTTTCACGGTCGACGAACCCTGGCATGTAGTGGCCGGCACCGCCTATGTGCGCACTGGCGATTTCCATCTGAATCCCGAGCATCCGCCCTTGGCCAAGCTGTGGGTCGGCGCATCGATGCCTGCCGACTTCGTACTGCGCCCGGACAAGGTGCTCAGCGAGAAAACGCAGGAGCGCATGTGGGTTGACGAGACGATGTTCAACGACAACGACGCACAGGCTGCGCAGTCACGTGCGCGCGCTGCGATGTGGGGCCTGCACGGCGTGTTGCTCGTTGCCCTCGCTTTGCTGCTGTGGCGCGCCTGCGGCTGGGCATGGGCTGCTGGAACGCTGGCCTTCATCGCGATCGAGCCGACGATCGGTGCGCATCTGCCGGTGGTGATGACCGATCTCCCGCTCGCGTTGACGCTGATGATCGCCGTCGCCACGGCGGCGCTACTCGTCACGCAGTGGCAATGGCGCTGGGCGGTCGCCTGCGGCATCGCGACGGGCCTTGCACTCGCCGCGAAGCATTCGGCACTGGCAGGGCTCTGCGGGATCGCGTTCGTGCTGCTTGTCGGCGCAGGCTCGGGTTGGCGCGACCGTCGTTTTCGCGGCGTGCTTGCGCGACTGGGTCGATTGGTCCTCGTTGCCGTCGTCGCTGTCGTCGTGTTGTGGGCGCACTACGGTTTTCACTTCCACGCGTCGGCCGATGGCCACGATGCGTTCAATCGCGCGATGCCCGACAAGATCGCCGAACTGAAGCTTGCGCACTGGCGCGCTGCCATCGCCTTCGCTGACCAATGGCAGCTGTTGCCCCGCGCATACCTGTGGGGACTTGCCGATACCGTGCGGACAGGCGTCGAAGGACGCGGCATCGCCGAGCATTTCATCTGGGGCACGTTGCACCACGGAGCGATGCCGTGGTTTGCCTGGCCGGCGGTGATCCTGTCCAAGCTTCCTCTCGCGCTGTTGGCGCTCGCGTTGCTTGGCAGTGCGATGCTCTGGCGCGCAACGTTGCCGACCGGCACGCGCTGGCTGTTGCTGATGCTGCTCGGTACGTGCACCTTTCACCTGTTCGCGCTGATCGGTTCCGGCGCTGTGTGGGGCGGCGCGCGGCACGCGATGCCGATCATCGTTGGCACGTCGATCCTTGCCGGCGGCACGATCGCCATGGCGTGGCAGCGTCGCTCGCGCGCGGCAGGTGTGGCCATCGCGGCATTGTTGGTCGCGGCCATCGCGATGACCATTCGCGAACCGCGCCTGTGGGAGTACCACAACGAACTCGTTGGCGGCAGCGCCAATGCGTACCGCTATTTCGAAAACGAAGGACTCGATCTCGGCCAGCGCTTCGGCGAGATCCGCCGCTTCCACGACGCGAACATCGCGGCGACCGGGGAGCCGTTGTACTCGGACTACTGGATGGGTGAGGTGCAGACGCGCGCGGCCGGTCTCAACTACCACCGGCGCGTCGAGAGCCTGCAGGACACGAATGTGCAGGGAATCTACGACGGCTGGTTTCTGTATCCGATGGGAGCGACGCTGCCGAAGCCGCAGTGGGACTGGGATCCCGCGCTGGTGTTCAAGGACATGGTGTTCGTCGCGCGTTTCGGCAACGTCGGCGTTTGGAGGGGCCATCAGGTCCGGCCGCAGACGCGCGCAGGCAGCCTGTACGAGATGGTCCAGGATCACATCTACAAGGAAGACGGATCCGATTGGGCGTTGATCGCCAGTCGCCTGGAGGAAGTCGCGACCGTACAGCCGCAGTCGGTCAACGCCGGCACCGAGCTCGGCAATGCGTATCTCCGGCTTGGCGACGGCGCGAATGCGACGCGTGCGTATCGTCGAATGCTCGATCAGAACAAGGTGCCCGTCGATGGGCTGATCCGTGCACAGATCCAAGCGCAGCTCGCACGCATCGCGACGGGCGTCGATCCAAAGACGATCGAGCCGCTGCGCAACCCGTGGCTGGAGTGACGCCGCCGACGCGTGACACGTCCGGCTTCCGTTCGCCGTCTCACGAGCCAACGAGCGGCACTCGGTCGCTCGTCGAGCAAGCCGCAATCCGCCTTCGGCGGTCAGTCGGATCCGACCGGCACGTTCGCCGTCGGTCCGATGAGCGCCGCCGCAATCTGCGAATGGAATCGTTCGATCGCGGCCAACTCCGGGGCCGCGTCGGCCCGCGCAGGATCGATCGCATCCTTCGCGAGCGTCTGCGCTTCGGCCAGCGCAGCGGCACCGCCGATCCGTGCGAGATCGAGCGCCAGCTGATAGCTCGCCTGATACGCCTCGCGCGATCGCGCGCCGTACAACGTCAGCGCCAACGCGCGCCACTTCCGATGCGCGGCGGCGGCAACCTCGAACTCGCCCTGCGTGCGTGCGACTTCGCCGAGGGCCCGCAACGGCCGCATGATCTCGAACCGGTCGTCCTTCGGCATCAACTCGTGCATGCCGGCCAGTGCCGCGTCTATCGCGGACCGGCCGCCTGCGACGTTCCCGTCCCGGAACAACGCATACCCGTAATCGGCGCGCGCGCGCCAGCGCTGCACGTCGTTCGGCTGATCGATTTTGCGGTACAGCCGCTCTGCGATCGCGAATTCACTCGCTGCTTCCGCATGGCGATCCTGCTCGTCGAGCGCCCGGCCGAGGTACCGGTGCGCATGCGCGACGTCGTCGGTCGTGTCGCTGTAAATCGAGAGAACCTGGCGGAAATCGGCTTCGGCCGCGTCGTAGCGGCGCGCGTTGAGCAGCAGGATCGCGCGCGAAAAAAGCGTGCGCGCGTAGGGCACCGACATCGTGCCGTAAAGCTGTTCCGTGCAGCGCAGCGCGCGCAGGAAGCGCGGCTCCGCTTCCGCACCGTTGCCAAGACGGTCGAGCAGGCCCGCGTAGTTGCGCTCGGCTTCGCACACTCTCGGCGCAAGTGGGCCGACACCGGCGAGCAACACGGGCAGCGCGTGCCGGTATTCTGTCCCGGCGCGCACGTAGTCACCGGCGTCCTCGAGCAGCAAGGCCAGCGAGATCCGGCTGTCGGCGAGTGCGGTGCTTTCCTCTCCGAGCCGCACCCGCACGCGCTCAACCACTTTTTCCTGCAATGCGACGGCCGCATCGCTCGTCCGCGAATTGTTGAGGACGAAGGCCAGATTGGTGTCCACCCGATCAAGGCGATCGGCGTTGCTCACTGGATCCTGTCCGAGGATCGCCTGCGCATGCCGCAGATCCTGCACGGACTCGTCCGTCCGGTCGAGATAGTCGTACAGCGCTCCACGGACCGAATAGGCATACGCGACGCGTGGATCGTCGTCTGGAAGGCGGCCTACCAGTAACGGAAAAGCTTCTTCGGCTGTAGCGAGTCCGTCTGTTCGCTCGCCGAGATTGGACTGGATCTCCGCGATCGTCATCAGCAGCTCGCCGCGCATGTCGCTGTCGCCGGACAACGAGGTTGCGAGTCCGACACGTCCACGTCGCAGGATCTCTGCGGCACTCAACGTCGCACCTTGCGCGATGAGCGGGTCGCTCTGGCGGAACACATCGACCAGGAACGACTTCACGCGTTCGGCGCGCGCGGCGTGTTGTTGCGCGAGATCCGCCTGCCGGTGTGCCTGCCGCATCTGCCACAACGCGGCACCCAAGCCAACGATCAGCGAGAGGACGACCGCTGCGGCGGCGGCGACGCCAAATCGATGACGGCGTACGAACGTCGCGATCCGATACGTCGTCGAGTCCGCGCGCGCATCGATCGGGCGCCGGTCGATCCAGCGACGCAGGTCGTCAGCGAATGCGGCCGCGGTTGGATAGCGGCGCGCGGCATCGCGCTGCAGGCCTGTCGCGATGATCACGTCGAGATCGCCAGCGATCAGTCGACCGAGGTCGCGCACCTCAAGGCGCGCGCCATACAGTTCCGCCACACGTGCAGGCGACAGGCGCGACGCGAGCGCGCTCGCGCGATCGGTCGTTTCGTGCGTCACTTCCAGCGCCAGCTGCGCTGGTGTTGTCGCACGTCTCGGCTGGGGAAGATGGCCGACCAGCAATTCGCACAACATCAAGGCAAGTGCGTACACATCGGTCGCGGTCGTGATCGCATGGCCGAGAACCTGTTCCGGCGCCGCGTACGCCGGCGACAGCACGCGCGCGTTGGTGCCGGTCAGCGTCTGCTCGCCACTTTCCTCGATCAGCTTCGCGATGCCGAAATCGAGCACGTGCGGTTCGCCCGCCGCGTCGACCAGCACATTCGAGGGTTTCAGGTCGCGATGCACGACCAGTTGCGTGTGTGCGTATGCGACGGCTTCGGCAACAGCCGCCACCAACCGCACGCGCCCGGCCACATCGAGGTGTCGTTGCGCTGCAAACTCGGTGATCGAGACGCCATCAACGTGCTCCATCACGTAGAACGGGCGACCGTCGGTGCTGATGCCGCCGTCGAGAAGCCGCACGATGTTCCGGTGCGCGAGTCGCGCGAGGATGCGCCGCTCGCGCAGAAAGCGACGCACGATCGCAACACTGTCCATGCCGCGCTTGATCAGCTTGACGGCAACGTGCTGCTCGTAACTTCCATCGCTGCGTTCGGCGAGAAACACCGCACCCATTCCGCCCTCGCCGATTGCGTGCAGCAATCGATAGGGTCCGGCGCGTCCATCGTCGGGTGCAGAGGCATTCGTGCCCATCGGCAGCCCGGAGACGGCTGCGGCGATCCCTTCGTCGAGAAGTCCCACCTCGCTCGCGTCGGCCTCGAGCAGCGCACGCACGTCCGCCGCTGCGGCTGCGTCCTCGCGCGCGATCTGTGCGAGTCGCGCTTCGCGCTGCGCCGACGAGAGGTCCGCGAGTTCGTCGAACCAACCCGCAACCAGAGTCCAGCGGCTTTCCTGCGGCGACGCCGTCATCGTCAGACGCCGGCGATTTCGCGTTGCAGGAACGCGCGCGCACGCCGCCAGTCCCGCTTCAACGAACGCTCCGACCGTTCTTGCACGGTCGCGATCTCGGACAGTTCAAGTCCCGCGTAAAAGCGCATCTCGACCAGCGCCGCGAGCGGCGCGTCGAGTTCCGCGAGGCGTTCAAGTGCGGCGTCGAGCGCCAGCACTTCCTCATCGCGATCCTGCGAGGCCGCTTGCATCGCGGTGGTTTCCAGCGGCGCGAAATGCAGGTCACCGCCACGGCGCAACGCAGAACGCGATCGCACGTGGTCGATCACGATCTGCCGCATCACGCGCGCGGCGACCGCGAAGAAGTGGCCGCGGTCGTTCACCGCGAGTGCGCCATGATGGGCAATCTTGAGATACGCCTCGTGCACCAGAGACGTTGCGCGCATCGCCTGCTCGCCACGCAGTTGGCCGGCAGCGAGGCGATGCAGCTCGTCGTACAACAGCGCGAACACGCGCTCGGAAGCCACCTGGTCTCCGTCGCGGGCGAGCCCGATCAGTTCTGTGATTTCTGCCACGGCGCTCCCCGCATCGCCGCTACGGTGCCACGCCGGACCGCGTTCGGCAATTCTCGGGGCGGCGCCATGGCCTGCCGCGTTCCGGGCCGGCTATGCGACTACGCAGCCGATCGCGGGTCCGGACCCCGCAGCGTGCTCGCGTGGCGGGCGCAGAGGCGATGTGCTGCAACGGCTTCGTCGAAGCATCGCTTCGTCAAAGCCGTCGAAAACCGAACGCTCGATGAGTTCGCGATCGATCGCTACGGATCGAATCCGTCCGCGAAGATCGAGTCGCCGACACTGATCATCACCGGCACGACCACGCGCGGGCTGGCCGGATCGTTGCTCGCAAAACACAGCGTTGCTGCATGGTCACCGATCGTCAGTTGTGAGGGATCGATCGTCACGGTGATCGACTGCGCGTCATGCGGACCCACCAAGCCGCCGCCCACGCTGACCGTCAGCCAGGGTTGATCCCCGGACGAGGCACAGTGATCGGGCTGCAGCACTGCGCGCACCAGCAATGCGTGATAGTCGGGAAACTGGTCGATCGTCGGGTCCCAGGAACCCGGTGATCCGGATGAGCCGCGCATGTGGTAGCCGTTGCCCGCGTTCGGAGTACCGGTCACGTCGGACGCGATGTACACGCCACCGGGCTGATTTGGATCGAAGGCGACGCCGATGTAGACACTGCCGGAAGGAATGCTGATGCCGAGCCCGCCGAGATCGACTTTCACGAACGATGCAACCGCCTGGTTCGGGATATTCGCTGCCGTTGCATTCACTGCGGCGAGCTGCGCGCCGGGAGCGCCGTCGAAGCCGGTATCGTCGTAGACCACCAGCTGGAAATTCTGGCTGGTCGGCTCGCTCGCGTTGGTCAGGAACGAAACGCAGGCGCTGCCGATCGTCGCCGGATAAGACGACGGAGTAAACCGGTCGACATAGGACACGATCGGGAACAAGCCGGAGCTGTCGGTGTAGCCATCTTCCGGCATGCCGTCGTCGTGGATCACGATGCCGGGGACGTCACTGCCGCAGTCGGCGTCGTCGGACGCGCGGATCG
>NZ_JBDSWZ010000165.1:0-22986 GCF_039926425.1 Dokdonella sp. | reverse complement strand
TACGAAGGCGCCGGTGCGCATACGCTGGTTGAAATCAATTTCGCCGAGGAATCTCGATGGCCGCGCGTACGATTCCACGCCGTGCATGCGCCGTGATTCCGCATAGGTCAGCACCAGGCATTCGCGAGCGCGCGTGATGCCGACGTAGGCGAGACGCCGCTCCTCCTCCAGCCGACCGGGCTCTTCGCTTGATTTCTGGCTCGGAAACAAGCCGTCTTCGAGACCGACGAGGAACACCAGCGGAAACTCGAGCCCCTTGGCCGAATGCAGCGTCATCAGCTGCACGCAGTCCTGCCATGCCTCACCCTGCCCTTCGCCCGATTCGAGCGCAGCATGCGAGAGAAACGCGGCCAGTTCCGACAGGCCAGCCTCGAGATCGTCCGGCGTGCGCCGGAAACGGCTCGCGACATTGACCAGCTCGTCGAGGTTCTCGGTGCGCGACTCGGCACTGCCACGGCTGTCCTTCTCGTAGAAATCGCGCAAGCCCGAGCGCGCCATCGCGTGTTCGATCTGTTCGGACAGCGCGAGTGGTCCGTCGGTGACGGTCATGTCGCGCTCGACAACTGCTGCATCCATCTCTGCTTGTGATTCGGCTGCAGCAGACGTGTCCTTCGCCGGCGACAGGCAGTCGCGCGCGAGTTCCTCGATCAGCTCCGCGAACAGGCGGATCGCATTTTTCGCGCGACCGGCCAACGCATCGGCGCCAAGCTCCCCGAGCACCGCTTCCCACATCGACGTGTTCTCGCGCCGCGCGCGCTGACGCAGCAGGTCCAGCGTGCGATCGCCGATTCCGCGCGGCGGCGTGTTGACCGCGCGCTCGAAGGCGGCGTCGTCGTGGCGGTTGCCGACGAGGCGAAGGTAGGCGAGCGCATCCTTGATTTCCGCGCGATCGAAGTAACGCAGCCCGCCATACACACGATAGGCGACGTCGTGCTGGATCAGCTGCTCTTCGAAGTTGCGCGACTGCGCATTCGAGCGATAGAGGATTGCAGCCTCGGACAACTTGTGTCCGGCGCGGGCGTGCTCGCGAATGCGCTCGACGACATAACGCGCTTCGTCCTGCTCGTTGTAGGCCGCATACAGGTCGACCGGATCACCCGCATCTCCAGCGGTCCACAACTGCTTGCCGAGGCGATCGGGATTGTTCGCGATGACCGCGTTTGCAGCCGCGAGGATCGTGCCGGTCGAGCGATAGTTCTGTTCGAGGCGGATCGTCTTCGCGCTGGGGAAGTCGCGCAGGAACAGCTGCACGTTCTCGACCCGCGCGCCGCGCCAGCCGTAGATCGCCTGATCGTCGTCGCCGACGACAAAGACGCTGCCGCTGGTTCCAGCCAACACGCGGATCCACGCGTATTGCAGCGTGTTGGTGTCCTGGAATTCGTCGATCAGCAGATGCCGGTAGCGCTCGCGATAGTGCGCGAGCAACGCGTCATCCTGCAGCCACAGTTCGTGGGCGCGGAGCAGCAGTTCGGCGAAGTCGACCAGACCCGCACGCTGGCATGCGGCTTCGTACGCGCGATACACGTCGATCAGCACGCGGTTGACTGGATTGTTCCCCGGGTCGAGCCCGTCGGGTCGCTTGCCTTCATCTTTCGCGCTGTTGATGAACCACGTCGCCTGACGCGGCGGGAAACGCGATTCGTCCAGACCGAGCCCCTGGATCGTGCGCTTGACGAGGCGCTGCTGGTCGTCGCTGTCGAGGATCTGGAATGTTTCCGGCAGCCGCGCTTCGCGCCAGTGGCGACGCAGCAGCCGATGTGCGATGCCGTGAAACGTGCCGATCGTCAGCCCGCGCGCACCGCCGGCGATCAACGCTTCGGTGCGGCCGCGCATTTCGCCGGCGGCCTTGTTGGTGAAGGTCACCGCCAGCACCGACCACGGCGACACGCGTTCGACCTCGAGCAGCCAGCCGATGCGGTGGGTCAGTACACGCGTCTTGCCGGAGCCTGCGCCGGCAAGCACAAGGTAGTGTCCGGCAGGCGCGGTGATCGCCTCGCGCTGGGAATCGTTGAGACCGTCGAGCAGGTGGGAAACGTCCATCCGTCATTGTAACGGGCAGGCGGCGCACCTTAACGACGCTTGGCGGACGCCGGCACCGGGTCGGGATTTCGCTCCGAGAATCCCTTCTGGTGCCAGTACGGATACACCGGCGTGAAGGCACTCGCCTCATCGAGCTTCGCAACCTGGTCCGCATCGAGATTCCAGCCGACGGCGCCGAGGTTCTGGCGCAGTTGTTCCTCGTTGCGCGCACCGATCACCACGGTCGACACGGTGGGCCGCTGCAGCAACCAGTTGAGAGCGATCTGTGGAATGCTTTTTCCCGTTTCCGCGGCAATGACATCGAGCGCATCGACGACGCGATAGAGCGCCTCGTCCTGCACGGGTGGACCCATGTCAGCGGTCTCGTGCAGGCGGCTCGTCGCCGGCAATGGCTGGCCGCGTCGGAGCTTGCCGGTGAGGCGTCCCCAACCGAGTGGACTCCACACGACCGCACCGACGCCCTGGTCGAGCCCAAGCGGCATCAGTTCGGATTCGTAGTCACGGCCGATCAGCGAATAGTAGGTCTGGTTCGCGACGTAGCGCGGATAGCCGTGGCGATCGGCTGCCGCGAGCGACTTCATCAGGTGCCAACCCGAAAAATTGGAGACGCCGGTGTAGCGGACCTTGCCGGCACGCATGAGATCGTCCAGCGTCGACAGGGTTTCCTCGACCGGCGTGAGCGCGTCGAACCCATGCAACTGGAACAGGTCGATGTAATCGGTGCCGAGGCGCCTGAGCGCTGCGTCGATCGCGTTGATCAGATGAAAACGCGAGGAGCCGACTTGATTTGCGCCGTCGCCGGAGCGGAACGTCGCCTTGGTGGAAATCAGAACCTGATCGCGGCGGCCCTTGATTGCGCCGCCGAGCACGGACTCCGACGCACCACCGGAATAGATATCCGCGCTGTCGAACATCGTGACGCCGGCGTCGATACAGATATCCACCAATCGCCGCGCTTCATCAACATCAGTGCTTCCCCACGCGGCGAAAAAGTCACCTTTGCCACCGAAGGTTCCCGTGCCGAAACTCAACACGGGAACCGTGAATCCGGAAGCACCGAGACGACGGTATTCCATGGCGAACTCCTCCAATCAACGACGTGAGGTCCTGACTTGGGGATGTTCGCGGACATTCAACACAACGGGCGCCCGCGGATGTCCCGCAAACGAGGTCGTTATTTGCGCATTGCGCCGGCAGCGGCGAGACCGAGGCCAACCAGCACGCCAAGTCCGCCGATCCACTGGGGCACGGTCTTGTCCTGTTTGACGGACGCGGAAAGGCCGCCGACCTTCACCACTTCCTTGTCCTGCGTGAAGTTGAGGTTTCCGGTGAAGGCCGCAGCGCCGACCGCGATGAGCACGATGCCGGCAAGAATGAGTCCGATACGCATGATGAATTCCCCTTTGAATGAGTGACTGTCGGCGCGCACGCGCGTTCGGGACAACGCAATCCGTCGGGATTCCGTCAGGCTCCGCGCGCCGCGAGCTTCGCCGTGTGCGTGCAGTTATCGACTGTGTGAGCTGAACGGCCCTGCACTGGATCGGTGCGGAGCCTGTTCGCAGCTCCGCTCCGGCTCAGTGCGCCTCTGCAGCGCGCGGAGCGTGGAGCCCGGCCATCAGTCGATCCGTCCAGGCGATGCCGATCGCGGACGCGATAAACACGCAGTGGATGATCGTCTGCCACATCACGCCGGTGGTCGTCAGCGTCGTGCAGTTCTTTCCTCCGCCGAGGACAACCTCGTCGGCAATCTGGCCGACAAGTTCCGGCGAGCAGAACGGCAGACCACCGCCAAGCGCGCCTGCTTCGATGAAGCTTTTCAGCAGGTGGATCGAGCTGATGCCGATGATCGCCATTGCGAGCTTGACCTTCAACACCGATGCATTGACATGACTCAGCCACTCGGGCTGGTCCGGATGGCTTTCGAGGCCAAGCCGCGACACGAACGTTTCATAGCCGCCAACGATCACCATGATGAGCAAGTTGGAAATCATCACGACGTCGATCAGCCCGAGCACGATCAACATGATCGATTGCTCGCTCAACGTCAGGGCATCGTGGATCAGATGCCACAGTTCCTTCACGAACAGGATCACGTACACGCCCTGCGCGACGATCAGGCCGAGATAGAGCGGCACCTGCAGCCAGCGGGACGAGAAAATCAGTGCCGGCAACGGCAGCAGCGGAGTGGGAGGCTTGATCATCCGGGAAGTCCCTTCGAGGCAATGGCGATTCTAGCCGCAAGCGCCGGCACTGCGTGCGGAACGCCGCCGATCAACCGTCGATCAGCGAGGTCCCAGGCAGTGACAGCACGTACCCGGCGCCCATCATTTGCGACGGCGTGTAGTAGTCGCCCGCCGGCCTGGTTGCCAGCACGTGCTGCGCGATGCCGAGTGCGGACTGCACTGTGAGCGCATAGCCATTGGACACGACGAGCTGCAGGCGACGTTCGTCGCCCGCGGCGTTACGTACTTCGCCCCAGACATGCGAGCGCGTTGCAGCGCGGCGCTGTTCGTCGGGGCCTGCGGTCGCCCCCGCGCGCGATTTGAGGAACGACTGCACCGGCGCGAGTGCGAGCAATGGCATCAGCATGCGCAGGCGACGGACCCGCGCAATCGTCTTCGGCGACGTGACCATGTAGGTTTCGACATTCCCGATGCCGGTTGACACGAACGCCGTGTAGACATCACCCCAAGGAATCGTCATCGCCGTGCGCGGCTGGCCATCGCGCTCGAAGGTGCGCGACTTCCACGCGAGCGGCACGTCGACCACCTTCCCGTCGACCCGCGCGCGACCGCCCTTTGCCAGTCCTTCGACGCTGGTCTTTGCCGTCCCCGGGCTTGGCCCGCCGGCCGCCTCGAATGCCAGCACCAGGTGCGTCGCATCCGGCAGCTGCTGCTTGAGCATCGCGGCGGCGCAGTCGGTCGGCACGACATCGAACCCGACGCCTGGCGCGACCACGATACCCTGCCGCTGCGCGCGCGGCTGCGCACGATGGCACAGCGCGAACACGTCGATTTCGCCGGTGATGTCGAGATAATGGACGCTGTGTTCGAGGCACGCTTCGAGCAACGGCACTGCCGTTTGCGAGAATGGACCCGCACAATTGAGCAACAGGTCGATGCCGTCGAAATGGCGCGCGATCTCCGCCGGATCCTCCAGCGTGAACACGCGGCGCGTCAGCGACAATTTCTGCGCGAGTGCGTCGAGCGCGTCGCGGTTGCGGCCGGCGAGCACTGGCTTCAGGCCGCGTCGCACGGCTTCTTCGGCGATCAGCGCGCCGGTGTAGCCGTTTGCTCCGTAGATCAGGATCGGGTCCATGCTTGGCCTCCTCGGTGCGGTCATTCGTCGGGACGCGAACGTAACACCCGCGTCATGGCCCCGTAGGCAGAACGTCTGAAACGCGGGAGGCGCGAGCCGCATCGTGCGAGAAGCGCCGGCCGCGCGAGCGCGTCCAGCCTACGGCGTTTTCTTCGACGGATCCGCGTACATCTGTTCTGCCCGCTGGAACAACACCCACGAGGTTGCGATGTACTTGTTGCCACCGACCGGCATGTTGCCGCGATGCGTGTGCGTGAATCCTGCCGGCGCAATCAGGAGCGAACCGGTTTTCGGCGTGATCTTCCGGTGCTGGTACAGAAACTCCGTTTCGCCGGCGTCGAAGTCGTCGTTGAGATAGACCGTCCACAGCAGCACGCGGTGCAGGTTGTCGTCGTTGCCGGCACGCGGCGCGATCTCGCTGTGCCAGTACGGATACCCGCCCTGGTCGGCGAAGTAGCGCTGCAGGTTGATGCCGCCGGGACGGAACAACTGGATGACCAGTCGCTGCAGGTCCGCATCCGACAACGCGCGGACGTCATCGATACCGAGCATCACCATGCCGTCGCCGGCCGGGCCCTTGCGATACAGCGCTGTCGGCGCGAGCGCCAGGTAGGTGTACTTGCGCAGATAGGCGAGCATTCCCTGCATCATCGCGCCGTTGAGCAGGTTCTCCGCTGACTTCCATTCGGCATTGCGGGTGATGTCGAGATCCCAGCTGTCCTTGAGACGAGTATTGACCCCACCCGCCGTTGCGCCGCGCACCACCTTGCTGCTGGCTTCGAATGCGGCGATCAGTTCGGCACAGACCTTCGGATCGACGGCACCGTCGATGACCTCGATGAAGTCAGGCGCATCGCCCTCCGTCATGCCGCGGTGCCGTCATGAAAGGCGGTCGCACGCTCGACTTCGTTCTTTGAACCGAGGAACACCGCGACGCGCTGGTGCAGCTTCTGCGGCTGGATCTCCATGATCCGGCGATGTCCGTCGGTCGACGCTCCGCCGGCCTGCTCGATGATCATCGACATCGGATTCGCCTCGTACATCAGGCGCAGCTTGCCGGGCTTGTCCGGGTCGCGCTGGTCGCGCGGATAGATGAAGATGCCGCCACGGGTCAGGATGCGGTGCACGTCGGCGACCATCGAGGCGACCCAGCGCATGTTGAAGTCGCGCGCGCGCGGGCCGGTTTTCCCGGCGAGGAGTTCGTCGATGTAGCGCTGCATCGGCGCTTCCCAGTGGCGCTGGTTCGACATGTTGATGGCGAACTCGGCCGTCTCTTCCGGTATGCGCAGTCGCAAACCGGTGAGCACGAAGCTGCCTTGCTCGCGATCGAGCGTGAAGGCGTACACCCCGTCGCCGAGAGTCAGTACGAACACCGTGCTCGATCCGTAGATCGCGTACCCGGCGGCAACCTGTTGGGTCCCCGGTTGCAGGAACGCCTTTTCATCCGGCTTCACGTCTTCGGGACAGCGCAGCACCGAGAAGATCGTGCCGACCGAAATGTTGACGTCGATGTTGGACGAGCCGTCCAGCGGATCGAATACCAGCAGGTATTCACCCTTCGGGTAGCGATCGGGAATCGGATGCGGGTCGTCCATCTCCTCCGACGCGAGGGCGGCGAGATGACCGCCCCACGCGTTCGCTTCGAGCAGGATCTCGTTCGACAGCACATCGAGCTTCTTCTGCGTTTCGCCCTGCACGTTTTCGGTACCGGCACTGCCGAGCACGCCCCCCAGTGCACCCTTCGCGGTGGCGATCGAGATGCGCTTGCAGGCGCGCGCGACGACCTCGATCAGCAGGCGCAGGTCTGCATTGATGCGCCCGGCACGTTGCTCCTCGAGCAGGTACTGGGTCATGGAAATCGACTTCATGGGCAACGGCTCCGGCGGTGAACGGCAGGCGCGCATTGTCGGGACTTGCGCGAGGCGATGCCAGTCGGTCGGCGGCGTGCCTTGCTGACACCATGCTGTCAGTGGCACCCCCGCACTCTTCGCATCACGCCAGCCGGCGTCATCCCGAGGAGAGACCCATGTTGAATCCCAATGTCCCCGCCTGGTTCGAGATCCCGACGCACGACCTCGACCGCGCGCAGTCGTTCTACGAGAAGATGCTCGGCATCGAGCTGGCCCGCGAGAATTTCGGCGGCAACGACATGGCGGTGTTCCGCGGCGCTGGCAAACCCAACTCAAGCGGCGCGCTGGTGCGGATGCCCGATTGCGAACCCTCGGTGCAGGGCAGCGTCGTCTACATCAGCATCGACGACATCCGCCCGGCGCTCGACAAGGTCAAGGCGCACGCAGGAGATGTGTTCGTTCCGTGCACTGCGCTGCCGCCGGGCATGGGTTACTTCGCGCAGATCCGCGATTGCGAAGGCAACCGCGTGGGACTGTGGTCGCCGAACTGAGGGACCCTGCGGGCCGGACGCGTCTCTTGCGTCCAGCGTGCGGCCGGCGGCAGCGACCGCTCGCGCCGCCTGGCGACGTGGCGTGTCGCCGGTTTGCCGTCAGAACCCCGCGGAGGCGATCATCACGCGATGCGCCGAGCCGACCGCCTGTTCCTCATCATCCATGCGCTGCGCGGTCGACGCACGGCAGTGCCGGCGCGCCAGCTCGCGCAGACACTGGCCGTATCGGTCCGCACGGTGTATCGCGACGTCGCCGACCTGCAGCTCTCCGGCGTGCCGATCGAAGGCGAGGCGGGCGTCGGCTACGTGCTGCGCAAAGGGTCGGACATTCCACCGCTGATGTTCAACGCCGACGAACTCGAAGCGCTGGTGGTCGGTACGCGGTTCGTGAAGGCGTTTGCAGGGCAGCGCCTGCAGCGCGGGGCGCAGGCGGCGCTTCTGAAGATCGAAGCGGTGTTGCCTCCCGACCTGCGCCAGCGCGCCAACCGCTCACGCATCTTTGCACCGACCAGCCGCACCGAGGCCGCTGCCACCGTCATCGATCGCCTGCATGCGGCGATCACGGCCCATCATGTGCTGAGGCTCGACTATCGCGACGAATCGGGTCGCACCAGTGTGCGCGAAGTCGAGCCTTTGTGCCTCGCCTTCTGGGGCGGCGTGTGGACGCTCGGCACCTGGTGTCGGCTGCGCATCGCGTTCCGCAATTTTCGTCCCGACCGCATCGCCGGATTCGAACCGACCGGCGAGACCTGCGAAGAAACCAGCGGGCGCGGGCTCGCGGCCTACCTGCATGCGGTCGGCGCAGAGACCGACGCACTCGACCTGTCATGACGAAGACGTGGGGTCCGCGTCCAACGCACGCGCTCGGCGCCGAAACGATGCGATGATCGGCGTTTGCCGCTCGTGGGAATCGCCAATGAACCGATGTCTGGCTGGCCTGATGATGGCGTTGATGGCCTGCGCCCTGTTTGCTCCGCTCGCGCGCGCTGGCACTGCGGACGCGGCGTTCGAGGCGCTTTACAAAAAGGAATGGAGCTGGCGCCAGCAGCAGTTCGCCGGCGATGACGACGAGGATCGCGCTGCAAGTCCCGACGACAACCATTTGCCGAGCGTCGATGCAGCGGCGCAGAAGATGCGCCTCGCGTATTGGGACGACGTGCTGAAACAGCTCGATGCGATTGCCACGAAAGATCTTTCGGCGGAGAACCAGGTGAACCTCGCCGTGTACCGACCGCAGGTTGGCGACCTCGCCGCACAGATCCGTTTCCGCACCTACGAGATGCCGTTCAACAGCGATTCGCAGTTCTGGTCGGATCTCGGCTTCATGGCGCGCCGGCCACTGCGCGACGTGCAGTCGGTGCGCAACTACATTGCCAAGCTCGACGATGTGCCGCGTTATTTCTCCGAAAACATCGTCAACATGCGCGCGGGACTCAAGCGTGGATTTTCGGTTCCTCGCGCGGTGCTGACCGGGCGCGATGTGTCGATCGCGAATTACGCCGAGGCGAAAACGCCCGAGGACAGCGAGTTCTATGAACCGCTGAAGAAACTTCCGTCGACAATCCCCGAGGCCGAGCAGGTAACGCTGCGCGCCGATGCGACGCGCGCGATTCGCGAACACGTGATTCCCGCGTATGCGAAGTTGCTGGTGTTTTTTCGCGAAGACTACGTGCCGCATGCGCGGACCACGCTCGCGGCGGAAAAGCTGCCGGACGGCGAGGCGTTCTACCGCCAGCAAATCCGTGAGTACACGACGCTTGATCTCGACCCCGAGGCGATCCACGCGATCGGTCTCGCCGAGGTCGCACGCATCGATGCCGAGATGCAGGCGACGATGAAGGCAAGCGGCTTCACCGGCGAGTTCCCGGCATTCCTGACATTCCTGCGCAGCGACACGCAGTTTTACGCAAAGTCCGGCGACGAACTGCTGATGCGCGCCGCGTGGATCGCCAAGCAGGTCGACGGCAAGCTGTCGCAGTATTTCGGGTTGCTGCCGCGCGGGCGCTTCGGCATCGACCCGGTGCCCGCGGCGATCGCGCCGTTCTGGACCGCGGGCCGCGGCAGCGCGCACACCTACTGGGTCAATACCTACGATCTTCCGTCGCGCCCGCTCTACAACCTTCCCGCGCTGACCCTGCACGAATCGGCGCCCGGCCACTCTCTGCAAGGCGCGCTGGCCGAGGAGCAGAAGAACCAGCCGGAATTCCGCAGCAAGAACTACATCTCGGCGTATGGCGAGGGCTGGGCGTTGTACTGCGAAAAGCTCGGCAAGGAGATGGGCATCTACCACACCGCGTACGAGGAATTCGGGCGCGAGACGTATGAAATGTGGCGCGCTGCGCGTCTGGTGATCGACACCGGCATCCATCACGAGGGCTGGACACGCGCGCGCGCGATCACGTACCTCGCAAGCCACACCGCGCTCAGCCAGCACGAAGTCGAAACCGAGGTCGACCGCTACATTTCGTGGCCAGGGCAGGCGCTCAGCTACAAGCTCGGTGAAATGAAGATCGTCGAGTTGCGCGCGCGCGCCGAAAAAACGCTCGGTGCGAAGTTCGACCTGCGCGCGTTCCACGATGCGATCCTGGCCGAGGGTTCGGTGCCGTTGCCGTTGCTGCAACAGCGGATCGACGCGTGGATCGCGTCGCACAAGACGGGGTGACGAAGCAAAAAGCCTTAAGCACGAAGGAAACGAAGAGGAAACTCTCGAAATCTTCAGCTTCGTGTGTTGTTGGTGTCCTACGTGATGAAGCTCTTGCCGTTGTTGTTGCCCGCACTGACGAACCTCAACGATCCTGCTTGCCGTCCGCCCTGGTCGCGTCGGGTTTTGCAGGCTTCGTTTTCTTCCCAGGCGGCGTCAACGGAATGGCCGGCACTTTCTCGGACGTCGGCTGCTGTCCTTCGGCGCTTTTCTTCCATTCCTCGAGGATCGCCGCGCGCGCTTCTTTCTGCGACTCGGATTCTTCCTTGACAGGCGGCGTTGCCGGTACGTCGGGATTGCCGCTGTCGAGGTAACGCACGAGCCGCCCGACCTGCAGGCCGAGCATTCCGTCGACGTCCGGCGCGAACGTGTCGAGGGCGCTGTTGCTCGCGCCATTGACGCGATATTCGACACCGAGTCTGGTGCCGCCCTCGTCGCCGGGCCTGAGCCAGAAACTCAAGGTCCCCTTGAGCGAGAATTCCTGCAACGGGCCGAGCGCGGTTTCGAGGCGCAGGAGTTTTTCCGGCAACGCCATGATCACGCGGCCCTGTTCTGCGCTCCCCTCCGTCCAGTGCTCGCAGAAGCAGCCACCCGCTTCGGCCTTCAGGCTGAGATTGGCGGCTTTGCCCGACCAGGTGTGTTCGCTGCTCCACCATAGTTGCGGCTGCGTGAGTGCGGCGTACACCTTCGCCGGAGTTGCCGGGGTGATCGCCTCCACCGTCACCAGAAACGCGTCGGCAGCGGATTCCTTGACCTCGGCGATGGCCTGACTCGCGAGGAAAAATGAGAGCAGCAATGCCGCGGATCGAACCAATGCCACGCGAACCTCCAATTGACCTTCGGCGGGACACAGCGAGCCACCCGGCGACACGATGATTTTCCGGATGCGCGTCGCCGACCATCGATTGCGGTCGAATCTTAGAAGCATCAGCATAACGGACAGCCATCGATGGGGGAGAGTTGCATGACGCACGTTCGTTCCTGTTGCACGACCGTGAACTGTCGTGGATTCTGCGCACGTCTCCGACCGTTGCGCGTGGTTTTGATTTGGCTGGGTGTCATGACGATGGGATGGGGGTCTGCGCTCGCGGCGATCCCGTCGTCGGAACGCGACGTCTTGACCGCGCTGTATTCGCAGACCAACGGGGTAGGTTGGTTCGCGGCGGTGGGCTGGAATGGCGCGGTTGGGACCGAATGCGGCTGGCTCGGAGTTGCCTGCGACGCCCGCAAGAACATGTCGTCGGCATCGCGCTGTCGAACAACAACCTTGAGGGAACAGTGCCTGACCTCGAACCATTGGGCGCGCTCCAGACATTCGATGTCTCGGGCAACCAGCTTGCAGGACTGCTGCCTTCGCTCGGCGCGCTGACGAACTTGCAGGAGTTCAGCGTGTTCGACAACCAGTTCACCGGCCCCATCCCGTCTCTCGCAGGCCTCGCTCGTCTCACACGCCTTGACGTGGCCGGCAACCAGCTGACCGGCGGCATTCCATCGCTTCTGGAGACGCCGAACCTGATCCGGCTCTCGCTCTACAGCAACCAGCTCAGCGGTACGATTCCGCCTTTGGCACAGCTCACCGCGCTGGAGGCTCTGGCAGTCGACGACAACCAGTTGACCGGCGGTGTTCCCGATCTCTCGGCGTTGGTGAATCTGGTGAATCTGTCGATGAGCCGCAATCATCTGGATGGCTCGTTGCCACCCGTGACGACACTCGTCAATCTGCAGTTCTATTTCGCCCTCGAAAACGACTTCAGCGGCCCGCTTCCGGATCTGGCAGGACCCAAGGCGCTGGTGTATTTCGAGGTGGACTCCAATCATCTGACTGGATCGATTCCGGACCCTTCGACGCAACCCCATCTGCAGTGGTTCACCGTTGGGCGCAATCAATTGACCGGAGGCATTCCTGACCTCAGCTCGTTGACCGATCTTCACGGATTCATCGCGAACGACAATGCGTTGACCGGCCCGATCCCCGCATTGACGCCGCTTCCCCATCTGGTGTTCCTGTTGGTCGGCACCAATCAGTTGACGGGCGAGATTCCGTCACTGGAGGGCCTGAACGAATTGCAGATCCTGAAGGTTGGCGGCAACCAGCTCACCGGTCCCGTTCCGCTGCCGCCCTCGCCGAGCAGTCTGACGCCGGGCAGTTCGCAGCTCTGTTCCAACTCGCTCACGCCGTCCGGGAGCACGGCCTGGGATGTCGCGACAGGCGTATCCCCGTGGTACAGCACGTGCGACTTCCTGTTCGACGACGGATTCGATCTCGCGTCGTAAGTGCCAAGCGCTTTCACTTCGACTGACGAGCAACCCCGACGACCTCGAGGATCGCATCGATCACCGCCTGCGGCTGGTCGAAATGGATGTCGTGGCCCGCATGAGGAACGACGCGTTGCACGCCGCGCGTCGACAGCGCGGCGAGTTCTCCATGCAATTGAACCGCGAGATCGCCGCCTTCATCGTCCGGCAGGCCCGATTCGGTATCGGACTGCGCGTGCGTCAGCACCACCATCGGAAGATCGCCATACGGGCGTCGCGCCATCAACAACTGGGGCGGGCTGTCGTAGTCGAACGCGTGTTCTTCCCACATGCGCGCCTGCAGGAAACCCGGTTCCTGCTGCAATCGTCCATACACCGCGCTGATCGCGTCGACATACCGCGAATTGGAGGTACTGGTCGCGCATCGGGCAAAGATGGCCGTGCCCGGTACCATGCCGATACGCGCTGCAGCGAGGCAGTCCTTCGCGGTCTTCACGGCGTCGGCATCGTCGGTCGCCATCTCGATCCGCTGGTCGGGATGCGTCACGAGCCAGCGCGCGGTCCATTCCTCGTGCGACGAATCGTCGAGTACGAGACCGGCGACATCGTTGCGGTACATGCTGGCGTAAAGCCGCACGTTCATTCCGCCATACGAATGGCCCACCAGCACGTAGGGCGGCGCGATGGCGGCGGCCGTCAGCAATCGGTGCAGGTCGTCAACGATGTTCGCACTCGATCCGGGCCGCGTCGGCGGATCGCTGAAGCCGAGGCCGGCGCGGTCGTACGCGCACGCACGCGTCGTCTTCGCGACCACGGGCTGGACCAGGCCCCAGATCTGACTCCAGTTCGCGAGTCCGGCGTCGAATACCACCGTTGGCGCGCCGGTGCCGATGCAGTAGAGGTTGAGGCGACGGCCGTGGTCGATGTCGACGAGGGCTTGCGGGGTTGCATACGCCGGATCGGAGATGACCGCCGTACTCGGCTGGCCGGCGTCTGCCGAGGATGAGACCATGAGCGCGAGCCCGACGACTGCCGCTGCCCAGCGCGGCATCTGGCAAAAAAAGCGCGACATCGAATGGACGCCTAAACGTCCCCGTCGCTGGCCCAGCCCGCGCCGGTGCCACGATGGAATACCGCATCGCTGCCCTGCACGTCACCGGCGGGGAACGATGGCTGCTCGGCCAGTTCCGCATAGATCGATGCGAAATCCGGTCGTGTCGCGTCCATCAGCTGGTCGAAACTGTCGATCACGAAATACGTCTTCTGATAGGTGTCGATGCGGTAGCGCGTCTTCATGATGCGCCGCAGGTCGAAGCCGATGCGGTTCGGCGCCGGCGACTCAAGGCAGTGGATGGACTCGCCTTTCGAACTGACGATTCCCGACCCATAGATGCGCAGTTCGCCGTTCTGGCGGATCAGACCGAACTCGACCGTATACCAGTAGAGCCGGGTCAGATTGATGAGCGCTTCCGCGCCGATGCCGTGCGCCTTCACGCCGCCCTTGCCGTACGCCTCCATGTAGTCGGCGAACACCGGATTGAGCAGCAGCGGAACGTGGCCGAACAGGTCATGGAAGAGATCCGGTTCTGCGATGTAGTCGATCTGCTCCGGCTTGCGCAGCCACCAGGTCACCGGGAATAGCCGGTTCGCCAGGTGATCGAAGAACGTCAATTCCGGCAGCAAGCCTTCGACGCCGATCAGCTGCCAGCCGGTCGCCTTGATCAGCACGGTGTTGAGGTCGTCGAACCGCGGGATCGCGTCCGGCGTCATGTGGAAGCGCTTCTGGTTCTCGATGAACTCGGCGCATGCGCGCTGCTCGAGGATGGCGCGCTGCCGCTCGAACAACGTCGCCCAGGTCTGATGGTCGGCGCGCGAATACGTCGACCACGGCTGCTCGACGACGCCGGTGGTGTACACGGGAACGTAACCCTTGTCGGTCTGCTGGTGTTCGACGCGGCGCGGCTCGGTGGGATTCATGTGGCCATCCTCATTCGTGCCGGACAGCTTAACGCGGATGGCGCGACGCCGGCTGACCGATGGGTTCAGTGCAACGTCGGGCGCGACGGGTCGTCCTGCGGCTCGCGCTGTCGGAACTCGATGATGCGTCCACGACCGGTATCGGTCGCGGATCGTTGCCATAACACGGGAACCTCGTGCGGACGGGGCAGGTCGAACTCGTCATCGACCTTCGCCTCCCGCTCCGCTTCGATTTCCCAGCTGTATCGTTTCGCTGGCGGCGAGCGGTCGCGGCCACGGAACAACCACGCCGCCAGCACACCGGCCATCGCGCCGAACAGGTGGTATTCGAAACTCACCTGTTCCTTGCCCGGGAGCACGGTCAGCAACATGCCGCCGTAGAGGAAGAACACCACAAGGGACGTGACGATTGCCAACCGATCGCGGCGGAAGAGCCCCATCGAGAACAGGAAAAACATCAGTCCGTGCACGATACCGCTTGCCCCCACATGGACCGAGGATCGCGCAAACAGCCACACGCCGAGGCCGGAGAGCACCCAGATCAACGGCAGCGCGAGCCGCGCCGCTCGCGGGTAGCAATACAACGTCAGCGTCGCGAGCACCCCGAGCGGGAGGGTGTTGGACATGAGATGGTCGAACGACGCGTGCGCGAATGGCGCGGTCAGGATGCCGGTGAGGCTGTCCTGCCGTCGCGGCACGATGCCGAGATCGCCGAGCGGCCAGCCAAACAGCCACGCGCCGATCCAGGCCAGCCAGATTCCCACCAGCAATGCGCTGGCGCCGAGCACCGCATAGCGCACCCGCATGCGGTCGTGTGCGACGGCGGTCGGTGTGGGTTCAGGGGTTGGGCGGGCAATATCCATGCATGAACGGTGGGGGCTCGCGCGACCGGCGCAAGTACCATGCGTGACGGCGGACAGGGCGGTCCGCCCGCGAAACGCTGTCATCAACACCAGGATCTTGTTGTATTGCTCGGCTCGTCCAAGGGGAAACGCTCATTTCGCGTCGCTCCGCCGATCCACCCCACCGGGAGATCGCCGGAACGCGTGTCTGATGCTCAATGCTTCATGCAATTCGATGTCGCCACCGCGCTGACCCTGACCTCACTGCTGACGCTGGCAGTGGGCGCGAGCCTGCGCTTTGCGGCGTCGCGCTATCCGCCGCAACTGCGCGCGACGCTGCGCGTGTGGATCGGTGGTCTGTTCCTGCAGGCCGTTGCGCTGTTCGCACCGGCAGTGGTCGGCACCTCGCCCGAGCCGGCCCTGGTCATCCCGCTGAACATGATCTACGCACTCGCGTACGCCGAAATGGGGCGCGCCGTGAATCTGTTCACCGGCCGTCCGCGTGGCTATTTCGGTTGGGTTCTGGTGGCGGTGGTGACGCTGATCTCTGTCCTGTTCGGATTGGTCTGGCCGGACGACCGCTGGCGCGTCGCGCTCAATTGTCTGCCCCTCGCGCTGCTCGAATACAGCGTCGCACACGCCATCCTGCGCGAGCGGCCGTCGTTGAAGCCCGCCGATTATCTGACCGGCAGCCTGTTCATCGCGTGCGCGGCCCTCGCGATCACGCGCGGCTTCGTGGTGCTGCTCGGGCCGCCGTTCGTGTCGCACGAAACCTATGCTCTCATCAGCAGCATCGTGTACGTCTTCAGCTCCGTGCTGCCAATGATCGGCACCATTGGTTTCGTGCTCATGTGCGGCGACCGGCTCAACGACGACCTCGCCCGGCTGGCGATGAGCGATCCACTGACCGGCGTGTACAACCGCCGCACGCTCGCAGGACTCGCCGCGAAGGCCATGGACGAATCTGCGCGCAGCGGAAAACCGCTGTCCCTGCTGGCGCTCGACATCGACCATTTCAAGCGCATCAATGACGAGTTCGGCCATGATGTCGGCGACGAGACGCTGTGCGGAATGGTTGGACTGATCCAGGAATCGCTGCATCCGGGGCAGATCCTGTGCCGCATCGGTGGCGAGGAATTCGCCATCCTCGTTCCAGACCTCGGTGAAACGGAAGCATGCCTGGTCGCGGAGCGCGTCCGCCAACACGTCGCCGCGTCGCCCCTCATCATCGAGAGCCATTCACTCAGCCTGCGCGTCTCGATCGGCGTGGCCGCATTCGATCGCGGGATCGGCGATCTGACATCGCTTTTGCGCGACGCGGACCGTGCGCTGTACAGCGCAAAGCGCGCAGGCCGCGACCGCATTGCAGCCGCCTCGCAAACGATTGCAGCCGGCGGCCCGTCACTGCTCGCGCCGACGATGCCCTGAGCAATCGGAGCAGCCCTGCGATCTGCGCTTCGCTATCATGGCGCCATGAACCAACCTGCCGCGGATGCGCTGCCGCTGATCCAGCTCAGAACCGAACGCCGCTCGAACCACCCCTGGATCTTCCAGAAGATGGTCGAGAAGCCCGATCCCAAGCCCCGACCCGGCACGATCGTCGAGATCGTCGATCGTGAAGGCACGTTCGCCGGCCGCGGTTTCTACAACGGCCATTCACGTATCTCGCTGCGCGTGCTGACCCAGGATCCCGACGAGGCGATCGACGAGGAGTTCTTTGCCCGCAAGATCGGCGATGCGATCGCATTGCGGCGGGAGTTGCTGCAACTCGATGCGATCACCGACGCGTACCGTCTCGTGCACTCGGAGGGCGATGGCCTTTCCGGGCTGGTCGTCGACCGGTTCGCCAATACGGTCGTGGTCGAGTTCTTCTCGGCCGGCATGTACAAGCAGCGCGACGTGATCAAGCGTTGCCTGCTCGCGCATTTCCCGGATGCAGACCTGTACGCGTTCGCCGAGGAACACGTGCAGAAGCAGGAGAGCTTCGACTGCGCGATTCCGAAGTCGCCGCCACCGACGGTGATCCACGAACACGGCGTGCAGTTCCACGCCGCGCCCGGCACCAAGCACAAGACCGGCTTCTTCGCCGACCAGCGCGACAACCGGAAGCTCCTTTCGGAACTCTGCGCGGGCAAGCGCGTGCTCGACCTGTGCTGCAACTCGGGCGGCTTTGCGATTTACGCGAAAGCGATTGGCGGTGCCGAGGAAGTCGTCGGTGTCGATCTGGACGAAGAGATTCTCGAGATCGCCGAAAAAAACGCGTACCTCAACAAGGTGAAGGTGCGCTTCGTGCAGGCGGACATCTTCCACTGGCTGCGTGACGCGGCGGCGAACAACGCCAAGCAGTTCGACGTGGTGATTCTCGATCCGGCCAAGATGACACGCGACCGCGAACAGGTGATCCCCGCGCTGAAGAAATACCTCGACATGAACAAGCTCGCGATGAGCGCGGTGAAGCGTGGCGGCATCCTGCTGACGTGTTCGTGCACCGGCCTGGTCAGCGAGGACCAGTTCCTCGACATGCTGCGCCGCGCGGCGTACTACGCGAACCGCACCGTGCAGGTGTTGAAAGTGACGGGCGCAGGGCCGGATCATCCGTGGCAGGCGCACGTGCCCGAGTCGCGCTACCTCAAGGCCGCGTTCTGTCGCGTCGAGTAACTGTCAGGCAAATGCAACGTCGTGCAGGCCGGACCGCGTTGTTTGCGGCCGGCTGGATTGTGTCGATCGCCGGCGCAAGGCTGCGGGCTTCGGGCAGCCTGCTAGACTCGCGATCCGCCTCCGCGCAGCGCACGTTCGATGAGCCCGCCCCGCAAAACGATCACCCCGAGCAAGCCCGCCAATCCGTCTGTGACCCAGGCGCAGGCTGAGGATGCAGTGCGTACGCTGCTCCGCTGGTCCGGCGAGGATCCGCAACGGGAAGGCCTGCTCGATACCCCGAAGCGGGTGGCCGAAGCGTATCGCGACTGGTTTTCCGGCTACTCGACCGATCCGGCCGGGTATCTCGGTCGCACGTTCGAGGAAGTCGCCGGCTACGACGAACTGATCGTGTTGCGCGACATCCATTTCGAGTCGTTCTGCGAACACCACATGGCGCCGATCATCGGTCGTGCACATGTCGGCTATCTGCCGACATCGAAAGTGGTCGGAATTTCCAAGCTCGCGCGCGTCGTCGACGGTTTTGCGCGCCGCTTCCAGGTGCAGGAAAAACTCACCGCGCAGATCGCGCACTGCATCGACGACGTGCTCAAACCTCGCGGGGTCGGTGTCGTGATCGACGCGGTGCACCAGTGCATGACCACGCGCGGCGTGCACAAGACGGGCGTTTCGATGATCACCAGCCAGATGCTCGGCACGTTCCGCGACGACGCGCGAACGCGTGCCGAGTTCCTGCGCTTCATCGATATCGACAGCCGTCGCTGACCTGCAGCGAGATCCCGACGACTTCGGGGCCTGCGCGTGAACGACGCCGCTGCGACTGCGCCACGCAAGGCGGCACTCGCCTTCATTTTCATCACGGTGCTGATCGACGTGCTGTCATTCGGCATCATCATTCCCGTGCTGCCGCACCTGGTCGAGCAACTCGCCGGCGGCGGCATCGCGAATGCCGCGTTGTGGGTCGGCGTGTTCGGAACGCTCTTCGCGCTGATCCAGTTCGTCTGCTCGCCGATCCAGGGCGCGTTGTCGGACCGCTTCGGGCGACGCCCGGTGGTGTTGCTGTCCAATCTCGGCGTCGGCATCGATTTTCTGTTCATGGCGCTGGTCAACAGCTTGCCGCTGCTGTTGATCGGGCGCTGCATCTCGGGTGCCACTGCGGCGAGTTTCACCACCGCGAATGCGTACATTGCCGACGTGACGCCGGCGGAGAAGCGCGCCGCGAGCTTCGGCATGCTGGGAGCCGCGTTCGGTGTCGGCTTCATCATCGGACCCGCGCTCGGCGGGCTGCTTGGCGGCATCCATGTGCGGGCGCCGTTCTATGCGGCAGCGGTGCTCGCGCTCGCCAACTTCTGCTACGGCTGGTTCATCCTGCCCGAGTCGCTGCCCGCCGATCGACGCAGCGCGCGGTTTGACTGGAGTCACGCCAATCCGTTCGGATCTCTGGTGCTGCTGCGCCGCTATCGCCAGGTGTTCGGTCTGGCCGCGGTGGTGCTGCTCAGCGACCTCGCGCACTACGTGCTGCAGAGCGTGTTCGTGCTGTACGCCGACTATCGCTACGGCTGGGGACCGCAGAAGGTCGGCTACACGCTCGCGCTGGTCGGCCTGTGCAACGCGATCGTGCAGGCGTGGCTGGTCGGCAAACTGGTGCCGCGCATCGGCGAACGGCGAACCGTGCTCGCCGGTATCGTGTTTGGCGGCATCGGGTTCGCCTGCATGGCGCTGGCCGGCAACGGGCCGGTGTTCCTGATCGGCATTCCGTTCCTCGCGTTGTGGGGTCTCGCAGGTCCATCGACGCAGGCGTTGATGTCGCAACAGGTCGGACCGCGCGAACAGGGACGATTGCAGGGGGCGGTTTCGAGCCTCGCGAGTGTTGCGGGCATTATCGGACCTGCGCTGTTCACCCAGGTGTTCGCGCTTTTCATCAGCAACCACGCGCCAATCCATTTGCCAGGCGCGCCGTTCCTGCTGTCCTCGTTTCTGCTGATCGTCGCGTTGCTGGTCGCCATGCGAGTGACGCGATCAGGCGCGCAGGAGGATGTGGCGAACCGAAAACCGGAGATCGTCACCCCGGGGATGCCTTTGGCTGAGGTACGCGCCAACGACGGCGGACACGAGCAGCGTTGATTCAGCCACGTCGCGGCATAACGGCGATCCCGTCCATCCGGTCACTCCCGTGGCGACTCCTGATCCACACGTTGGGGCTTCCGCCTCCTCCGCTGCAATCGACGCGGCGAAAATCGTTGGACTGACCTATGTCAGCGATGATCAGCCGGGAATCCACCGGCGGCGGCGCGGCAGCGGATTTTTCTATCTGGATGCGCACGGAAAACGCGTGACCGATGAGGAGGTCCTTGCGCGCATTCGTCGCCTCGCGATTCCACCGGCTTACGAGGATGTGTGGATCTGCGCCAGTGCGCGCGGCCACCTGCAGGCGACGGGCCGCGATGCGCGTCAGCGCAAGCAGTATCGCTACCACGCGCGCTGGCATGCCATTCGTGGCAATGGCAAGTTCACGCGGGTCGCCGAATTCGGCGGACAACTTCCGCGACTGCGCCGACGCTTGCGGCGCGACCTTGGGCTGCCCGGATTGCCGCGTGAAAAGGTGCTCGCGGTCGCGGTCAGCGTGATGGCGGAAACAATGATCCGCGTCGGCAACGAGGAATATGCCCGCACCAACAAGTCGTACGGCCTGACGACACTGCGCGAGCGCCACGTTGCATTCCTGCGCGACGGTCGCGTCCGCCTGAGTTTTCGCGGCAAGAGTGGGCAGCCGCACGATGTGACGGTCGACAACGCGCGCCTCACGCGCGTGCTGCGTCGGTGCCAGCAGTTGCCCGGGCAGGCACTGTTCCAGTATCTCGACGACGACGGCGCGCGCCAGCCGATTGATTCGGGCATGGTCAACGACTACTTGCGCGATGCAATGGGCGGCGAATTCACCGCCAAGGATTTCCGCACCTGGGGTGGCACGGTACGCGCGATCGCACTGCTCGCGCGCACGCCGATCCCTGAATCGACCGGCGAACGCGCGCTGGCAGCGGCCATTGCGGCGGTTGTCCGGAATGTGGCGGAGAGCTTGCGCAACACTCCAGCGGTGTGCCGCGGTTCGTACATCCATCCAGCCGCATTCGAGACCTGGCGAGCGGGCCGGCTGCAACGCATCGTGTCATCTACCGCCGCGGTGCATCCGCGCCAGCTGGAAACCGCGTCGCTGCGATTGCTGCGTACGCATGCGCGCACGAACAAGTCGGCGCGCAGCGGCCGCTAGTCCGCCGCGTCGAATCGAGGCAGGGATTGACGAAGGCTGTCGAAGCCTTGCCAAGGGTCGTCCTTCAACGTTTTCGCACGACGCAGGGCCGCAGCGAGATCGAATTGCGCGGCACTTTTCATCTTCCCCAGCTCTTCCCAACGAATCGGCATCGCGACGGGTGCGCCCTCGCGTGCACGCAACGACCAGCTTGCGACGCTTGTCGCGCCGCGCGCGTTACGCAGCCAGTCGATGAAGATGCGACCTTCGCGCTTCGCCTTGCTGGCTGTCGCAAGGTACAACAGCGGCCGGTGCTCGGACATTGCGGTGGCGAACGCTTCGCAGAACGCCTTCGCCTGTGACCAGTCGACCGTGGGATCGATCGGCGCCACCACGTGCGTACCCTTGCCACCGGAGAGGCGCACGAAGCTTTCAAGACCGGCCTCGAGCAACCTTGCGCGGACGTCGCGCGTCGCAGCGATCAACGCCTTCCACTCGACGCCGGGGCCCGGGTCGAGATCGAACACGAGTCGATCCGGCCGCTCCGGTCGATCGACCTTCGCGCCCCACGGATGAAACTCGAGCGTGCTCATCTGCACCAGTTCGAGCACGCCGGCGAGATCGGTGACATACAGATAGTCGTCGCTGGTGCCGCCTTTCTCCTTGAGACGCACCGACGCCACGCTGCCGCCGAGCTTGGCAGCGTGATGCTTCTGGAAAAAACACGTGCCGCCCGCTCCGTCCGGGCAACGGATAACCGACAGCGGCCGGTCGGCGAGTTCGGGCAGCATCCATCCGATCACCGACCGGTAGTAGTCGGCGACGTCCTGCTTGGTGATGCGCGTCCCGGGAAAGACGATGCGCTCCGGGTGGGTGATCGTCACGTCGCGTTGAGCGGCGGCCGTTGCGCGCACCTTCGTCGCACGCACCGGCTTTGGCGATGGCGTTGCAGGCAATGCGTTCGTCGATGTCGCACGTGCTGCCACGACGTTCTTCGCCGATGCGCGTTTCCCGGTCGCCGCCACCTTTCTTCCGCTCCCTTTCACGTTTGGCATTCCAGGATCCTCCATTGTCTTGTCGTCGCGGATCCGCTGAAAACTCGCCTGGCGCAGCAGCCCTTCTTTCGCCCAGCCGCGAAACTCCACTTCGACCACGATCTTCGGCTGCACCCAGTGGACCGCGCTCGCGCGAAACGGAACATGCGCCGGAAGCGCGACCGTTGCGTCGGCGGTTGCCAGCGCTTCGAGCTTCCGGGTCAACGTCTTCAGCAGCGCATCGTTGAAGCCGGTACCGACGCGACCGACATAGCGCAGCGCGCCATGGTCGACCGTCGCCAACAGCAACGCACCGAATCCCTTGCGCGCGCCTTGCGGAGCGCTGTAGCCGACGACGAGAAATTCGTCGGTGTTCGCATGCTTGACTTTCACCCAGTCGCGCGAGCGACCTTCGATGTAGCGCGAGTCGACGCGCTTGCTGACGATGCCTTCGAGGCCTTCGCGGCCTGCGGCGGCAAAGACGCGATCGCCGTGGCCGACAATGTGCGTGCTCG
>NZ_JBDSWZ010000164.1:0-7873 GCF_039926425.1 Dokdonella sp. | reverse complement strand
CCGACAAACGTGAATCCGGTCCACAGCGCGAAGATGATCCACACGACCTGCTTGGCCGACTTGCGCAGGAGCTTCTCGCGGCTCCACGGCGCATTGTCCAGTCGCATGCGCGCGTTGCGGTCCCCTTCGATGCGCCGTTCCATCCACAGGAACACCTCGGTCCACACGGTCTGCGGACACGCGTAGCCGCACCACAACCGCCCCGCAAGCGCGGTGAAGAAGAACAGGCTGAGCGCGGCGATGATGAGCAGCAGGGTCAGGAGATAGAAGTCCTGCGGCCAGAACGTGAGCCCGAGGATATGGAAGCGCCGTGCGGGCAAGTCGAACAGCACCAGCTGCTGGCCACCGACGCTGAGCCACGGAAACGCATAGAACATGCCGAGCAGCCAGAACACGACGCCGGTGCGCAGTCGCTGGAAGCGGCCGTCGATTTCCCGCGGATACACCTTGGGCTGTTTCGCGTAGAGACCATCGCCACCGACGACGTGGATCGCGAGATCGTTGCGGGCACCGCGCTTCATTGTGTACGCGCCTGCACGTCGCGTGCGGGTGGCCCGAGCAGCATGGCGGTGAACAGGCTCGCGCTCGCGGTGCACGCCCAGAACATGAAGAAGCCGATCGTGTAGCCGAGTTCGCGCGACACCTCGGCGTGCGGCCAGCTGATGGCGGCGAGCTCGATCGGATCGACCACGGCGAAAAACCACATGGTCGCGACGCCCGCCGCAAAAAACGACGGCCACGCGATCGCGCCGACCCTGCGCGTACGCGCTTCACGCGCGACGACGACGGGGTCCTCCGACATCGATGACGAACGTAGCCGGCTCATGGCTGCGCGGCGGGAGTCAGTGTGGCGACCTGGTCTGCCGCCGCATCGACCGCGCCCTGTGCCAGGACCCACGCGACGGCAAGCCGCGCACGATCGTTGCCGATCACCGGTTCCCACGCGGGCATGACACCCGAGCGTCCATTGTTGATTGCGAGCCGCACGGCATCGAGGTCGCCGCCGCCGTGCAGCCAGATATCGTCGGTGAGGTTTGGCGCGCCGATCGCCTGATTCCCTGTTCCCGTGACACCGTGACAGGCGGCGCAAATGCCTTCGAAACGGGGCTTGCCGAGCGCCGCCAGGCGCGAGTCGTGCTCATGACCGGAAAGACTCAGCACGTAGTGGGCGACCTGATCGACTCCTCCGTCGGGCAGCGTGGCCGCGAGCGGCGGCATGATGCCGTGGCGGCCTCCGAGGACGGTGGTCAACACGGTCTCGGGATCGCCGCCGTACAGCCAGTCGCTGTCGACGAGATTGGGATAGCCCGTCGCGCCACGTGCGTCCGAACCGTGGCATGCCGCGCAGTTGTTGGCGAACACGTTGCGTCCCACCTTCACGGCCTTCGGGTCGTGCGCAAGCTGCGCGACGGGCGTCTGGCGAAAGCCTGCGTACAGCGATTCGAGACGGGCATTGGCATCGGAGGTTTCCTTTGCCGCAGCTGCGGCCGAGGTCCATCCGAGGTTGCCCGCGAAATTGCCGAGACCGGGATACAGGACGAGATAGCCGATGGCGAAGATCACGCTGAGGATGAACAGGCCGAACCACCAGCGCGGCAGCGGATTGTTGAGTTCGGTCAGGTCTTCGTCCCACACGTGACCCGTGGTGGCGTTGTCCGCGGTCGTGTCGCCGCTGCGACGCCGCGCGGTCGCGATCAGCAGCCAGACGACACCGACGATGTTGGTGGTCGTCAGCGCGATGATGTACCAGCTCCAGAACGTGCTCATCATGACTTCGCTCCACTGCGGACGGACGATGGTTCCAGTTCGAGTGCGAGTGCGGCCGCTTCAGTGAAATCGTCGCGTCGCCGCGCGCTCCAGGCCCAGCCGGAAATCCCGGCGAACAGCAGCAGCATCAGTGCGATGAAGAATCCCGCGATCATGGTGCGGCCGCCTTCGCCGGCGCGGCAGCGACCGCTGGCGAGGTCGTGCCGAGGCCCTGCAGGTAGGCAATCAGCGCGTCCATCTCGGTCTGCCCGGTCACGGTGTCATGGATCGACGCGAAATCGGCATCGGTATACGGATCGCCGAGCCATTTCAGGACCCGCATCTTGCGTTCAACCAGCGCCGGATCGACCAGCGCCTGCGACAACCACGGGTAGCCCGGCATGTTCGACTCGGGCACGACATTGCGTGGATTCTTCAGGTGCGCGCGATGCCAGTCCTCGGAATAGCGACCACCGACACGTGCGAGATCCGGTCCGGTCCGTTTGGAACCCCACTGGAAAGGCCGGTCGTAGACGGATTCGCCTGCGGTGGAGAACGGGCCGTAGCGCAAGGTCTCCGACGCGAGCGTGCGGATCATCTGCGAGTGGCAGCCGTAGCAGCCTTCGCGCACGTAGATGTCGCGACCGGCAAGGCGCAATGGCGGATACGGTTTGATGCCGGGCGCGGGCTCGATCGTCTGCGCCTGGAACATCAGCGGGACGATCTCGACCAGCCCGCCCACGACGATGACGAGCAGGATCAGCACGGCCATGAGGCCAACGTTCTTCTCGAGGATTTCATGCTTCATGCGGGCGATTCCTCAGGCGTGAACCGGCATCGGGACGAGCACGGGTGGCACGTCGCGTTGCGGGAGACAGGTTTTCCACGCGTTCCAGCACATGATCAGCATGCCGCTGAAGAACATCAGGCCGCCGAAGGCGCGCGTGACGTAGTACGGATAGGTCTGGTGGAGCGACTCGATGAACGTGTAGGTCAGCGTTCCGTCCGCGTTCGTCGCGCGCCACATCAGGCCCTGCATGACGCCGGCGATCCACATGGCCGAGATGTAGAGCACGATGCCAATCGTCGCGATCCAGAAGTGCAGGTCGATCGCGCGGGTGGAATACATGCGCTGCGCACCGAACAGTTTCGGCAGCATGCTGTAGATCGCGCCAATCGTGATGAAGGCGACCCAGCCCAGCGCACCCGCGTGGACGTGGCCGATCGTCCAGTCGGTGTAGTGCGACAGCGAATTGACCGTCTTGATCGACATCATCGGACCTTCGAAGGTCGACATGCCGTAGAAGGACAGCGAGACGATCATGAACTTGAGGATCGGGTCGGTGCGCAGCTTCTGCCACGCGCCCGACAGCGTCATGATGCCGTTGATCATGCCGCCCCAGCTCGGCGCGAGCAGGATCAGCGAGAACACCATGCCGAGCGACTGCGCCCAGTCGGGCAGTGCGGTGTAGTGCAGGTGGTGGGGACCGGCCCACATGTACACCGAGATCAGCGCCCAGAAGTGCACGACCGAAAGCCGGTACGAATAGATCGGACGCTCGGCCTGCTTGGGAACGTAGTAGTACATGATCCCGAGGAAGCCGGCGGTGAGGAAGAATCCGACCGCGTTGTGCCCGTACCACCATTGCACCATCGCATCGACCGCGCCCGAATAGATCGGGTAGGACTCGGTCCACGACACCGGAATCGCGAGACTGTTGATGATGTGCAGCACGGCGACGGTGATGATGTAGGCGCCGAAGAACCAGTTCGCGACGTAGATGTGGCGGATCCGCCGTTTCGCGATCGTGCCGAAGAACACCACCGCGTAAGTCACCCACACCGCGGCGATCAGGATGTCGATCGGCCAGATCAGTTCGGCGTATTCCTTGCCCTCGGTCATGCCGAGCGGCAACGTGATCGCGGCCAGCACGATGACGGCCTGCCAGCCCCAGAAGGTGAATGCTGCGGCTTTCGCGCCGAACAGTCGCGTCTGGCAGGTTCGCTGCACGACGTAGTACGAGGTGGCGAACAGGCCGCATCCGCCGAACGCGAAGATGACCGCGTTGGTGTGCAGCGGGCGAAGCCGACTGTAGGTGAGCCACGGGATGTCGAAGTTGAGGGCAGGCCATGCCAGCTGGCACGCGATCAGCAAGCCGACCGCCATCCCGACGACGCCCCAGACGATGGTGGCGATCGTGAACTGGCGGACGACCTTGTCGTTGTAGGTTTCGGCGGCGGGCATCGGCAATTCCGTCGTGGCTGGACGGCAGAAGTGTGTGCGCGCAACGCGTCGCGTCACTTGATCGAAATCAAGCGCGTGTCGGTGACTGCGCTGGATGAGACGCGATGTCGCACGGCGGCTGCCGGGGCCCGTGACAAAGCGTCACGTCCGCCCGGCGAGTTGACGTCGATCAACTGGAGGAGGCACTCCGTTGGCGAGCATGGCGTCCACTTTTCTACCTTCGAGAACTCCGATGAAACGCATGTGTCCCGCAGCCACTGCCTTCCTCCTCGCCTGCGTTCCGCTTGCGCACGCGCAAAGCGATGCCAACTGGCAGGTCAAGGTCGGCGTCCACGTCGTCGATCCGACCGCGGACAACGGCCATCTTGCCGGCGGCGCACTGGCCACCGATGTCGGCAGCGGCATCAGCCCGACCATCACGCTTGAATATCGCGTGACGCCGAACCTCGGCGTCGAGTTGCTCGCCGCGTTGCCGTTCTCGCACGACGTGAAGTTGAATGGCACGAAGGCCGCCACTGCGAAGCAACTGCCGCCGACGTTGTCGGTGCAGTGGCACTTCCTGCCCGATGCGCGCTTCGATCCATTCGTCGGCGTCGGGCTCAACTACACGCGCTTCTTCTCGGTCGACGAGAAGGGGCCGTTGACAGGCACGCAACTGGAGCTCGGCGATTCGTGGGGTGCGGCGTTGCACGCCGGCCTCGAATACGCGGTCAACGATCGCTGGTCGCTGACGGGTGACGTCCGCTGGATCAGCTTGTCGAGCGACGCGAAGGTCAACGGCGCCAAGGTCGGCACGGTCGACATCGATCCGTTCGTCTACGGATTCGCGATCGGATACCGCTTCTGATGATCACGACCGACGTCCTCATCGTCGGTGCAGGGCCTGTCGGCCTGTTCCAGGTGTTCGAGCTGGGACTGCTCGGGCTGAATGCCCACGTCGTCGATTCCGCACCGCAGCCCGGAGGACAGTGCACGGAGTTGTACCCCGACAAACCGATCTACGACATTCCCGCGATTCCCGTGTGTGGGGCACGCGAGCTGATCGAACGGCTTCGCGAACAGATCCAGCCGTTCGCGCCCGTGTACCACTTCAACGAAACGGTGGTGCGGGTGGAGCCAAACGGCGCTCGTTTCATCGCGACCACCGCGTCGGGTGCGGTCTTCGACGCCGGTGCGGTCGTCATTGCCGGTGGACTGGGCGCGTTCGCTCCGCGAAAACTTCCGCTGGAGGATGCAGCGTTGCTCGAGGGCAACGCAGTGCTCTACAAGGTGCCGAATGCGACCGAGTTCAAGGGACAGGACATCGTCGTCAGCGGCGGCGGCGACTCGGCGCTGGACTGGGCGATCGAACTTTGCGCGACGGCGGCCAGCGTCGTGCTCGTTCACCGCACCTCGTCGTTCCGCGCCGCGCCTGCAACGGTCGCGAAGATGCGCCAGGCCTGCGATGACGGTCGTCTGCAGTTCCTTGAAGGAGAGATCGTCGGCCTCGAGCACGTCGGTCAGGCATTGACGGTCGTGCGAGTCAGCGCGCGCAGCGGACTGGTTCGCCGCATCGACGCGTCGCGCCTCCTCGTGTTCTGGGGATTGCATCCCGCACTCGGCCCGATCGCAACCTGGGGCCTCACCCTCGACAAGAACCAGGTGGTGGTCGACACCGCAACGTTCCAGACCAGCATCGACGGCATCTACGCCGTCGGCGATATCAACACGTATCCGGGAAAGCGCAAGCTCATCCTGAGCGGGTTCCACGAAGCGACCTTGGCCGCGTTCGCGATCAAGTCACGGTCGACGGACGGAGCAAAGGTGGCGCTTCAGTACACGACGACGAGCCCCGCCCTCCACCGACGTCTCGGAGTGGCGGTCGACGTGGCCGACGATGCGTGATCCAGAAGGACAGCCGATCGGCGCTGGCCGGCCGTGCGAACCCACGATCCCGCCTGCGCCGCCCCGTTCGTCGATCGCGATCAGGGGACGAGAACGGAATCCTTGTCCTCGAACGAGTAGCGCGATTCCTGCACCCAGTGGCCGTCCTGCAGCACCGGGACCTTGTGCACGCGCACGTCCTTGACCGACATCTTCCCGCCTTTGTCGTCGACCCAGAAGTCGATGTCGTAGAACTGATCCGTCGTGCCCACCTTCTTGAAGTCGGTGCAGGCAAAGTACTTGCCGTCCGCCTTGAGCTTGCGAACGGGTTGGTGGACGTTGACGAATTCGAGCGGAATCGTTTCGCCGGTGACGTTGTCCTTCACGTGGAAGACGCCCTTCGCCGCCGCCTTGACGTCGACGACGTCTTCGTTGATCGCCGACATGACCTGCCATCCGCGACGAACTTCGGTATCACCGGGGTGTTCCGACGACGGAATCCACCACCACGGAGTCGGCGAGCGCGAAATGAGTGTCCACTTGCCGTCTTCCTTCCTCGGGGCGCGATACAGGAGCGTCTCCATCAGCACCAGCTTGCCGTGCCGGGGTTTGACCCAGAAGTCGAGCACGTACTTTTTTTCCGGATCTTCCTTTGCATGAAACCCGACATCGGGGAAAAATCCGTAGCCTTCGAGGTGCCGGACAAACTTGAACTCGTCGAACACCAGATCGAGCTTTTGATTCGTCACCGCATCGTTGTACGGAAATGCACCGCCATTGGCTTTTGCAGCCTCATCGATCACGTCCCTGGTGAATTTTTTCACGTCGTCGCCCGTGAAGTCGGCCATCTCCGCCTGGGTACTCGCCACCTCGCTGGTCGCCAGGAATTCGCGGGCCTTTTCCAGATTGACGGTGGCGTCTTTCAGAAACTTCGCCTTGGCGGCGGCGTCGGCAAAGCAATAGGTCTTGCCGTCCTTGTCGAGCCAGGTGACGGAGCAATCCGTCGGAATGTGGTTGCCTTCCGCGAGTCCCTCGGTGCACTGTCCGTCAAACTCGCCGGCCGGCGCACCGAAGGCTGAGACACTGCAGGCGATCGACGCCACGAGCAGGCCCAAACGCAGTGCCTTTGAACATCGACCCGAACGTGGCGGGGCGAGGGGTGGCATCGATCTGGTCATGTGTTCGTCCTCGCGCGCTTGTTGAGTCTTCGGAGCTTGCGCTCTGGTCGGGCTGATTGGAAGTTGCGGTTCGTGAACCGACGGAGACGCGACGGGTCCATCCGGCGGCATGAAAGGATTGCCGGCGGGATCTGCCGATTCGCAGGATCACGAAGGCCGCTCGTCGCCCGCGCAGCGATCATTGCGCCGGAAGGTCGCGGCGATGCCGACTGGTTCGCACGAGAATGCGCGACCGATTCAGTACGGTCGCTCGCCCGTGTAGTTTCCCGGCGGGCTGTAGTCGCAGACGATGAAGGTCCAGTTCGGAAATTGCGCGCCGAACGGCGAGCCGCTCGAGCACTGCGTTTGCGCGCAGCCGACCTGCGTCGTTCCACGCCACACGATTTGCGTGTAGTGCCCGCATTGCTGGCCGCTGGCGCAGGAGTTCGACGCGTAGTTGTAGAATTGTTGCTCACTGACCCACAAGGTCGCGGCGCCTGTCTGGTTTTGACTCTGCGGCGCGACGGCGCTGATGTTCTGGCCGAGCCCCGCGTTGTCGCCGTGCTCCCACACGCAGCGGTCGGAATGTACTTGCGCCGTTTGAGCGATCGACGCGCTCCATAAAAGCAGCGGCAACGCGGGTGCCGCCGCCGGAGTCACTGTCTTGCGAGCACAGTTGCTGACTTGCAGGTGTTGCTTCCACGCCGTGGGCGCCGTCGCCGATTCGCCGTCGACACCATCGAAGAACACGCAATCCAGAAAGGCCGCGTGTGCCGTCGACACGGATGCGAAGAACAAAGCCGCCAGCAGCAAGATGTTCATGATCGTCCCCTGCAACGGCAGCGCCACAGCATTCAGCGCT
>NZ_JBDSWZ010000163.1:0-6024 GCF_039926425.1 Dokdonella sp. | reverse complement strand
AGCGGCGTGTCTTTCGGTAGCGCAGAGAGGCGCGCGTGCGATTCGGGCGTCAGCACGTCGGCTGGCGCGAACGGTGCGGTTGCGCGGTCCGGTGCGGGACGCACATCGATCACCGTGATGTCGCCGGCGTCGATGCGGCGCTTGAGTGCGTGCACGTCGAGCGACTTCACCGCCGGCGGTGCAGCCGGCAGGAAGATCGCGAGTCCTTCTCCATGCGGCGTCTGCGTCCAGTCGATCGTGGCGCCGCGCGCGCGTTGCGCACTGGCGACGTCGAAATGGATGTCGAGGCCGTTCGCGTCAACCACGATGTCGTTCGCGCCGGGCTCGCGCAACTGGAACTGCGGCTGGAAGCGACCGTCGACGATCAGGAACAGCTTCGACTCGCCGGCATCGCCGAGCGCCGCGCCGATCTTCGCGACGGCCGCGTCGGACACGGTGATCGAGGGGGGTGTGCGATCGGGTTCGGCGACCCCGAGCGCGCGATGCAATTCGCCCGAATCGAACATCGACTGCACGATGTCGGCGCCGCCGACGAGTTCACCACCGATGTAGAGCTGCGGAATCGTCGGCCAGTTGCCGTAGTCCTTGATGCCGGCACGGATGTCATCGTCGGCGAGAACGTCGACCGTCTCGTAGTCGTCGAGCAGCGCATTCAGTCGATCCGTCGTGGCCGCGGAGAAGCCGCATTGCGGCGCGTGACGCGAGCCCTTCATGAAGAGGACGACGCGGTTGCTGGCGAGCAGTGTCTCGATGCGCGTGCGCGTGGCGGGAGTGAGCGACATGGGCGGAATCCGTGGCGAGTCAAAGGGGAATGATACGCGGCGCACGCGCGCCCGTTTGGTACAGCGCGACTTATGGGCAATAATCCGCGGCGCAAGGGGAACGATGAACGCGCCATGGGTGCCGCGATCGTCGAATCAGGGCGGT
The DNA here is from genome assembly GCF_039926425.1 of Dokdonella sp. GTDB lineage: Bacteria > Pseudomonadota > Gammaproteobacteria > Xanthomonadales > Rhodanobacteraceae > Dokdonella_A. The sequence continues at coordinate 5,097 of NZ_JBDSWZ010000163.1, read as the reverse complement.
TCGGCCAATGGGCGAGCCAAAAATCGGGTCAGGGAGAAATCATGGAACGTCGCACGTTGCTCGCCGCAGCGATCGGTCTCGCGTTGTCCGCCACGAGTGTGGCGCAGACCGCCTCTCCGCCTGGCACGCCGCCGACCGCCGACGCGATGGTGCCGGTCACCTACGTCGGTTCCAATGCGCGTGTGTCGCTTGGCGTGAACGAGCACGGAGACGTCCTCGGCGAAGTGCTGGGCATTCTGGGCAAGACCGACGAGCACGCGTGGCTCGGCCAGCTTTGGCTCGGCCAGGGCGGCTCCGGTGGCGCACAAGTCGATTACCACTGGCTGCGCGGAGGCGCGGATGCGGCGATCGAGCATCCCGACGACGCAAGTGTGATGAAGGTATTCGGCGCGTTCGACCAGAACGCGTGGAAGGATCGCAAGGTGTCGCTCGGCGTCGGCTGGGAAAAGAACGACTTCTCCGTCGATGGCTATCTCACGCACGCAACCAGCGGATCGCGCCTGGCCAGCACCACGCTGACCAGCGACGTTACGCAGATCGGCGGCAGCGACGGCAACGGCGATTACACCCAGACGCAAACGATCGATACGCTCACCCAGGCGTTCGAACATCCCTACGACAACGGCATCGGCGCGCGCTTCGGCAAGTATTTCGACGAGCCGCTGCTGCGCGTTCGCGGCGGCGTGGATTACGAGCGCGGCAAGTACAGCTCGGATCAGTTCACGCTGTCACTCGGACTCGACAAGTATTTTGCAAACAGCGGGTTCAGCCTGTCGCTGCTCGGCGAGGCGTTGCGCAAGAGCGGCGACTTCGAGACCGACAAGAACGACACGCGCGGATGGCTGCTGCTGCGCTACGACATCGGCCAGAACTATCGCGCGCGCGATCCGTACCGCATGGTGCAGGTCGAACGCGCCGCACCCGCGGTCGCGCCGCCTCCGGCCGCACCGCAGGTCCTGCGCAACGAGGTCAAGCTCGACGGCGACGCGTTCTTCAACTTCGACCACGCCGAGCTTCGTCCCGATGCAATCGCCGCGCTCGACACATTGATCGCCAAGCTGCAATCGGCCAGCCGCGTCAGTCGCGTGAGCGTCGTCGGTCACACGGACTCGGTCGGTCCGGCCGCCTACAACCAGAAACTTTCGGAGCGGCGTGCGGCGAGTGCGCAGCGCTACCTGGTCGCACACGGAATCGAAGCCGACCAGATCGATGCGAGCGGTGCCGGCGAACTCGATCCGGCGTATCCGAACGACACGCCCGCCAACCGGCAGAAGAATCGCCGGGTGGATGTCGAGTTCCTGTCGATCGAGGAAACCACGACCGCACCGCCGACGCCGGAGCGCGTCACGCCGGGCGTCGAATGGGTGAAGGAACCGGTGAAGGCGCCGCCCGCGTGGATCGAGCGCGCGTTGCGCAATCCGGCTGAACACAAGCGCACCGTCGACGTGTACCGGTTCGAGAAAACCACCAGCACCACCACGCTCGGCCCCAAGGAGTACACCAATCATCCGCCCGTTGCGCAGGACGACACCGCCGCCGTGGACGAGAACTCCACCGACAATCCGATTGCGGTGCTGGCGAACGACAGCGATCCGGACGGCGATGCGCTGACGGTGACGGCGGTGTCGCCGCCGGCGCACGGCAGCGCCGCGGCCACTGCAACCGGTGTCAGCTACACGCCGGCGGCGAACTATCTCGGCACCGACGCGTTCACCTACACGATCAGCGACGGCAAGGGCGGCACTGCGACCGCGACCGTGCATGTCACGGTGTCGACGCCAAACCATCCGCCCGTCGCGGGTCCGTTGTCGGTGCGCGTGCTGAAAGGCGAGTCGATCACCATTCCTGTTCTGCAGGCGGCGTCCGACCCGGACGGCGACGTGCTGACCGTGGTGTCGATCGACCATACCGGCCCGATCCCGACCAACCTGGTCACGCTCAATGGAGACGGCACGGTGACGTACCAGTCGATCCACGGCTGGTTCGGCCAGGACTTCTTCGAGTACACCGTGTCCGATGGCCACGGCGGTACCGCGACCGGCACGATCAACGTTTACGTGTTCGAACTGCCGCCGTTCGGCTGAGGAACATCGGAGATCCGCCGCTCTTCCCGTGAAAGCGGGAGGAGCCATTGAACGTGCGAACGTGGGTCATCCGCGTTCGTGCAACGAATGGATGCCTGCTTTCGCGGGTGTGACGTCGGCAGACGGTCACTAGGCCGCGCTGGCCAGCGGCAACGGAACAGCAACCACAGCGGCGCTGTGTCCGAGCGCGATGCGTCGTTCGGTCCAGTGCAGCAGTTCCATCGCTCCATCCGCATGCTCGACCAGGGTCGTGCAATGTTCGACCCAGTCGCCGTCGTTGAGATACAGCACGTGCTCGTCCTGATGCATGCGGGCATAGTGGATATGGCCGCAGATGTGGCCATCGAAGCCGTCGGCACGCGCGCGATCGGCGACGCGCCGTTCGAAGTCGCGGATGAACCGAAGTGCCGATCCGATGCGTGTCTTGATATGGATCGACAGCGGCCGGTAATGGACGCCGCATGCGCGCAGCAGCCGGTTGCACCGCCGATTCATCCCGCACACGAAGCCCTGCAGCGCGTCGCCGAGCGTCACCAGCCACGCCGGCGTACTGCTCTCTCCATCGTGCTCGTCGCCGTGACTGACCCGGTAGCGCCGTCCGTCCGCGCCGACATGCACGGCGTCGAGCGCAATCTCGATGCCCGCGATGCGCTGACCGGCCAACCTGCGCAGGGCCGCATCGTGATTGCCGGGGATGTAGACCACACGCGTGCCGCGCGCCGCGATGGCGAGGATCTCAGCGACAATCGCCGTGTGGCTCGCGTGCCAGAACGGTCGCTTCGCCATGTTCTCGAAGTCGATGATGTCGCCGACGAGGTAGAGGCGCTCGCACTGCATCGAGCGCAGGAAATCGAGCAGGTAGCCGGCCTGGCAATCGGCGAGGCCGAGGTGTACATCGGAAACGAACACGCTGCGGAACGGAAGTCGCGTCATCTCGTTTCTCCTTCGAAGCGCGCGCAGCATGCGGTGCGAAGGTCGCGTCAGAATTGCAACGACGTTGCATTGGAGTGACACGCAGCGACATCAGGCGTCGGCATGTGGCGGCGAGGCCCTCAACACGGCACTGTCACATGACGCCGCTAGCGTGCACGCATCTCCATGCGGGAAGCCCGTGCGATGTCGACCCCGAACCTGCGCGACAAGCTCGACCAGACGATCTTCAACGCGATCTATTCGCGCAGCCTGGTCTACAACACCTGCTGGGAAGATCCGGCCGTCGACCGGCATGCGCTCGCGCTCGGGCCGGACGACAGCGTCCTGGTCATCACCAGTGCTGGCTGCAATGCGCTCGACTATGCGCTCGAAGCGCCGAAGCGGATCGATGCGGTGGACGCCAACCCGCGCCAGACCGCGTTGCTCGAACTGAAGATCGCGGGGATCCGCACGCTCGACTTCGACGACTTCTTCGCGATCTTCGGCGAGGGCTACCACGCGCGCTTCGCCGCGCTCTACCACGCGCATTTGCGCGATCAGCTCTCGCCGTTCGCGCGCATCTGGTGGGACAAGCGGTGCGGCTGGTTCACCAGCGGCTGCGGGAGTTTCTATTTCCACGGGCTGTCGGGCTCCGTCGCCCGCGGCGCGCGCGCGTATTTCGCCACACGTCCACGCCTTCGCGGCGCCATCGCAGACTTGTTCCGGGCACGCGATCTCGCCGAGCAGCGCACGATCTACGACACACGCGTTGCGCCACACTTGTGGAATCGCCCTGTCAACTGGGTGATTTCGCGTCAGTTCGTGATGAGTCTGCTCGGCGTGCCGTATCCACAGCGCCGCCTGGTCGAGGCGCAGCACGCGGGCGGCGTGTCCGGCTTCATCCACAGCGCCGTGCAATACGTCTTCCGTCAGCTGCCGTTGGCCGACAACTATTTCTGGCACGTCTACATGACTGGCCGCTATCGACGCGATTGTTGCCCGGAATATCTCAAGCAGCACAATTTCGAACGCCTCAAGGGCGGCCTCGTCGATCGCATCCACCTGCACACCACGACGGTGACCCGGTTTCTCGAGACGCACGAAGAACCCGTGTCGCGCTTCGTGCTGCTCGATCACATGGACTGGATGAGTTCGTACCACCCCGGTGCATTGGTCGAGGAGTGGGAAGCGATCCGCCGGCGTGCGGCGCCGGGTGCCCGCATCCTGCTGCGCAGCGCGCACGGCCGGCCGGCCTATCTCGACGACATCCGCATCGGTACGGAACAGGTCCCTTTGCGCAGCGCGTTCCGCTTCATGGATGAGGTGGCCGATGCGCTGCAGGCGCAGGACCGGGTCCATACCTACGCGGGTTTCGTGATTGCCGATGTCCCGGCTTGACGCATTGCGGGCAGACGCCGCTGTCCTCGCGCGATTGCTGCGCGGAATGCCGCGTTCGTCCTCCCACGCGCAGGATCTGTCTGCGTTCTACGGCCCCCAGTCCGATCACTACGACCGCTTTCGCGAACGATTGCTCCGTGGTCGTGAAGAACTGATCCGCAGCATTCCGTTGCCCGACCGCGCGCATGTGGTCGAACTCGGCGGTGGCACCGGTCGCAATGCCGAGTTCTTCGGAGACTCGCTGCACCGCATCGCCACGATCGAGATCGTCGATCTATGCACGCCGCTACTCGATCAGGCGCGCGAACGTGCACGACGCATCCCTCAGCTGCGCGCGGTCGAAGCCGATGCGACCACGTATCGACCGGCACAGCCGGTCGACGCAGTGATTCTTTCGTACGCCTTGACGATGATCCCTGACTGGCGCGCGACGATCCGCAACGCGATCGCCATGTTGAAGCCCGGCGGCATCCTTGCTGTGGTGGATTTCCACGTATTGCCCGCACCGCCGGATGCGCAGGCCGGTGAATCGCACGGGTGGTTCACGCGTGCGTTCTGGCCGACGTGGTTTGCCCACGACGGTGTCCGCTTGGACCCGGCGCACTTGCACACCTTGCGGGTGCATGTCCCGGATCACGAGATTGTTCAAGCCAGGGCGCCGGTGCCTTATCTGCCACTGGTGCGCGTTCCCTACTATCGCTTC